>LIIK01000043.1 GCA_001421095.1 Candidatus [Bacteroides] periocalifornicus
CAGTCGGCATTGCGAGGAGATCGTTGCGGGTATGCAGCGTCGATTGTCATTTGCGCCCACGGAGGCATCAACGGGAACGGCGAATGGGAGGATAACGACGCGGCACGCCGCGTCGCTACGTCCTCCGAGGAACGGGAGAATCGGTTTTAAACCGCCGTGTTCCAAAGGGGAGACCGCGGCGAAAGGCCTGTAAGGGGGCAATCTTTATAGGGAGAATCCTTCTTACGGGTAAATCGGTTTCAATCAGGCAATTCGATTTTTCGAAGACCGTAGCGACGCGGCGTGCCGCGTCGTGATAAAAAATCACCTTTCTATCAATTTGCGAGGTTGGCTATTGCGCCCTTGGCAGGGGAGGTGCTGTAGGGGCGGGCCGAAAGTTGCCCGCCCGCTCGCGAGTACCTCCCTTGGTATCAGCACCCTCCGCAGACAAAAAAAGGAGGGGACACCTCCCCTCCTTAAATCAGTAAACAGGCAGCTACTGCTTAACCACCCGAAGTGTCAGTACTCTACCCTGGGTATCGGTAAGGTGCAGCAGGTATACGCCAGCCGGGAGATCGCCCACTGGCAGCAGCAGCTCATCGCCTCCATTATGGGCTTGGCTTCGTACGACCTGCCCCAGTGTATTCACCATCCTTAGGGTTCTGAGCGCCGTGATATTCTGCAGGCGGAGCATATCGTGACATGGATTCGGGCTGGACACCACCGCGGTTAGCAGGGAGCTCTCCACCACATTAGGATTCTGCCTGGTGAGCGTGATTGGCACCTCTACGGTACCATCGGCCACCGTGAGGCTACCGTGCACATCGCTGTAGCCGAGCTTGCTGGCAGTGTAGGGGTAAGCGCCATTGGGTAGCTCTACCGTGGCCACACCTTCAGCATTCGAGTTGAGCTTTTCCCCATTGATGGTGATGGCAACCTCGGGCAACCGAACTCCCTCTGCATTCACCGTAAAGGTTACCGTGTAGCGCTTAGCAGGCTGCAGCACCACCCTAACGGCAGCTGAGAGTGACGATACTTTCAGTTGCCCTTCCGCGCTTTGATAACCTGCAAGTTCCACAGAGTAGGTATAATCACCCGAAGGCAATTTGGTAGTGGTGACAGCCACCCCGGCAGCATCGGTTGCTAGCGTTTCGCCCGCCACCCTTACGGTAGCCGCGCTGAGCGGATGCCCCACGGTATCGACCACGGTGAATGTGGCAAGCCAGCCCTCCTCTGCGGGCTCAAAATAGGCCACCAGCTCCATGTCATCCTGCACGTTTTAGGCGCAATCTCCGCGCTGCTACTACCCATAGCGCCATCCCAGTGCGAGAATCTGTAGCCCTGCTTGGCCACTGCTTTGGCCGGCTTCGCATCAGCGCCTCTATTCACGGTTTGGGTGTCTGTAGTGGCATTGTCAACCTCCACAACACCAGCCTCTGGCGGCATCACCCGGTAGGCTATGGTAAGCTGGCTGGGATTCCTGAAGATAGCCGTGTAGGTTCGCCCGTGGTACACCTCAGACTGCACGGCGAGGCGAGGTGTGTTGATGCCCTCGCGCCAACGTACAAACTCGTAGGGGCTGGAGGGTACCGCCACCACATCTACAGGGGTGCTGCCCTTAGCCACCGCCTGCTCTGTAATCGCGGCAGGATCTGGAGTGCCATCGGGCAACACCAAGTGGAATGTGCCAGCCTCGGCGGGTTCGGCCACGTAGCGAATGGTTAGGTTCTCTACCGATTCCTTGGTAATCACCACATTGTCTAGGGCTACCGTCTTGGCATTGTCTGATTTATAGTACCACCGGAACTGCACCTGCCGCTTACCTACCAGGTCGACCTTTGGTATTACAACCTTGGAGAATGTGGGAACGCTGGCCTTCAGCAAGCCGTGGATTCGGGTCCATTCTCCGCCATCGGTTCGCATTTCTAGTACATACTGGTTACGGAATATTTCAAGGGCAATGTAGTCCATACTCACCACCAGGTTATCATTCCAGCCGGCATCTAGCCTATAGACATGCTTCCCGAGACGCACGTTCTGCTCGGTGATTGCACCATCCTTAAACCTCCCGCCCGTACCTACCCTGTAGGCTAGGTGAACGGTAACCTCCTTGAAGCTCGCCAGCACCTCTAGGTTCTTGGTAACCTTGGTGGCTACGTGCGGATTGTTCACTGTGCCATCGCTCCACTTCAGGAAGGTGTACCCCACTTCGGGCACTGCCATTACGGGTTGGCCAGCGCCGCCCGGTGTCACCGTTTGATTGACGGGGCCTACCAAACGTCCTCCTGCACCCTCTACGCTGTAGGCAAGCCTAATGGTGGCTGGAATCAGCTCTGCCGAAAGCTCAAGATTCTTGCCAACCGTAAGGTCTGCCTCCAGAGTAACATCGGAGTAACCGACCTTGCGCACCGTGACGGTGTAGGATTGCCCCGCGGGTAGATACCACACCGCAAGCCCGTCCGTATCGCTCTGCAGCATAGTCTCGCCAACGATTACCGATGCCTCAGGCAGAGCAGTCCCCGATGCGTGCACAGCCACCGCCACCCGCCATAGGTTGCCCTGCACCAGCTCAAACTCCCCATCGGCTGGTGTAACCCGGTAGTAATCGGTCTCGTAGGTCTTGCCAACGTTTGCCTTCACCGTATATTTCCCCACGGGCAATGAGGGGCTAAGCACCACTTCTCGCCCTGTGGCATCCAGCAGTGTAAAGCAACCCTTGGTGTAGGGATCGGGCAGTGTACGGCTATCGCCCATATTCACCAGCGTCTGGTACTCATACTCAATGGCTAACGGATACCCTACAGGGTACTGCGCATTGCGTGCTTTCACGGTAACCTCTCGCTTGGCCACTGTAAATCGCTTACCCACGCTCTGGGCAGCCCCCCACATGCCATGCCCAGGCTGTGTAGCCACAAGCTCCGCGTCGCCTGGCACCCCAACTATCAGCTTACCGCCAACAGCTGTTACCACCTCGGGCCTCTCGCCCACAAAGGTTATCGGCAAGTGGGAATTCACAGTAGCCTGCACATCCACGGGCGTATCGCCATAGGTGTAATCCAGCTTGCTCAGCTCCCAGGTAATCACCTGCGCCTGCGCCACCCGTAGCCCGTAGCTCTTCCTTGTGCCATTCTGCGCCACCACCGTTAGCACCGTGGGCGCTGAGAGATCGAGCGCTGTTATCCCGCTTACCAGCTCTGCCTCTTTGCAGTATAGCTTAGCGTTCTCGGAGATACTGAACGTTAGCTTGGCCCCGGTGGCATCGCTCAACGCACCTGCCGAGGTCGGCACCTGTAGGATACAGCTCTGCGATATGGCATCGGCCTCCACATCCTCCAGCAGCCCTGGGTTCAACGACTTCTCCAACTTCAGGCTTATGATGTCGCAGGCCTTGGAGAGATCTTCATGGAAGGTAAGGGTAACCGTTTGGGAGAGCGGATGGCCAAATGGGGTAGCCGTGGCCACGACCTCTACAGGATTGGTGAAATCGAACACCGTGGTTGGGGTTATCGCCTGGCCACCAGCACCGAGGGTGAGGGAAACCCCAGGCCACATGGCCAGGATTTCACCCGTAACCCTTGCCCTATCAGTTCCCTTGTCAAAGGTGATGGTGTAGCTGTTCTCTGAGGTTTCCTCTACCCTAGCCTGCCCGTCGAATCGGAAACCGGAGATCAGCCTCTGCAGCTTCACCCAAATACCATCATGTTCAGCGCTTATTCGCTCTGGGTTATCGGTAATGATCTCCATCGCCTCCTCATCGCCAGAGAAGACCATCTTATTCTTCGTACCCTCATCAAAGGAGAATTCGCTAAGGTAGTCGGCAGGGAGCGTGCCATCGGCTCTACGCACGTACTGGAATGGTTTGATCTCGCTTTTATTCAGCGCTTTGCTGCACGTGCGCAGGAGCTTGAACTGCCCGTCGACCTTTGGGAATACGTCTAATCCAGGATCCCATTTCCCGAACTTCGGGGCATCGTCTAACCCATTGCCGCCCAGTTCGCACTCTTCACCATCGATAAAGACCTTCACGTAGCAACTGCCGCCCGAGAACCAGCTAGAGGAGATGCTATCTGCCGTAACTGTGAGGTGATGCCAACGCCCAGGTTGTATGGTTTGCGCCTTGGTCCAGCGGAGCATCATATCGCCAACATGCATGGCAATGGCGTTGTCTGGCACACCCCCGCTCATCCGGTAGGTGGTGTAGAGCTTGAACCCCGAAGAGTGCAATAGGGTGGCGAACTGAGGCCGGTCGATACGGAATATCAGGTCGATAGTCCACTGCTCCTCCTGGTTGAGCGCCGTGGCAATGTCTAGCCCGTTGAGCTTCTCATTCTCGCCAGTCCAACTGCGAATATCTATGGCGTAGAACCCATTGGGGTCTGGCACAGCGCAATACACTGTATCGCCCACCCTGTTATTCTCAGGAACGGGATTGTCTACCAGCTCCACAATAACCGAATGCTGCCCTACCGCGGAGAGGTCTGCCTTGTGCTACAGCGTAACCTCTCGCTTCCCCTTGTAGGCCGCGAGCCTATTGGCACCGTGGCAATCTACCAGTTCCTCTACAGGGGGCAGATCGTCCACAAAGATCCTCACTTGTGCCGCCCTGTCGAAGTCGGTGTCTGAGAGGTTATACATATCGAAGGTGATGTCCTGGGTAGCGCTTAGCCGCTTACCACTCTTGCCGATTCTGAGCTTGGTCAGTAGCAAATCGCCAGCCTGTGGGAATCCGCCCTCAAAGAGCTCCAGCGTGAAATCTTGCACATCGCCTAGGGTTGGCACGGCGCACGGGCCCGTGATCTCGCTCGTGGGAGCCATCATGAGGCGCATACACTTCACGCCCACCGTATAGCCTGCCAGATCGTAGCTCACTACAACCGCATTCTTGGTCCCCTTCTCTAGCGGCACCGTTTTCTGTTCGCTGGGCTCGAACTCCCCATCGTCATCCCAGTCCACCCACATGCTTAGACTCCAGTTCTCGGTAGGCTCCTGGTGGGGTGTTACGGCAATGCTCACTTTCCCATCGCCCTTGTAGGCGGGGAATGGGGTGAAGGAGGCCACGGTGTAGCGCGGGGTATCCTCCGTTCTGCGATAGGCCGAACTAGTACTTGTTATACACCTGCACTACGCCCAGGTAGTTCCCCTCGGTGGGGAGCTGGGTGGAGAAGCAATAGCGGTCATAGATCGCCTTTATCGTATCCACATTATCTCGAGCATCGGTGTCATCGCCCTCTATAGTTACCACGACCTCGGTGGGGTTCGCCATCGGCACCTTGAGCTTCTTGTTCAGTGTGTACTCATGCACGCCTGGCTGCACCTCGGGGAGCGTCTCTACCAGCACGAATTTCCCCTTTTGCAGGACCGAGACCTCCACCTCTTTCTGAGGTACATCCCAGCGGTTATTGATTTTGACCTTCACGGGAACCTTGCCGATTTCTCCGCCCTTCACGTCCATTAGGGCGGCCTCTGCCCCCACGAGCGCGAGCGGATTCCGCGGCTCTACCATATCTACCTCGGCTATCCAACCCTCATTCTCGCTGTCGGATATC
Organism: Candidatus [Bacteroides] periocalifornicus; assembly: GCA_001421095.1. Lineage (GTDB taxonomy): Bacteria > Bacteroidota > Bacteroidia > Bacteroidales > CAJPTX01 > Bacteroides_D > Bacteroides_D periocalifornicus. The sequence continues at coordinate 5,526 of LIIK01000043.1, forward strand.
GAGTTGAAGTAGAACGTTATACCACCATCCTCCGCCTCTGAGACGTAGGTTATAGAGGGTGTGCCATCGCCCACGAGGTCGCCCATCAGAATATCGCGTATCCTCCCCTTAGAGAGGTCTAGCTCGCTGGTTGTAATATCTGAGGTGAAGACGATGAGCTGTGCACGCTGGTCGGTCGTCTTGAACTTCAGGAATCGAACCCGCACCTTCTTTGAGGGATCTGATGGGAGGAACTTGAGCGTAGAGCGCTCGTCGCTAGTATGGTTGCCAAGCGCCCCCCCATTGTCGGTGTAGATGGTGGGGCCGGTTACCCGGGTTACGATTTTGGGGTCGCGTGGCACCGTGCCGAACATGGTCTGATACCACTCTGTAGTGCCCTGCACCACCACTCGGCCCATGCTATTCACGGTGTAGTCGAGGTAGCCATTCTTGCTGGGATTCAACGGATCTACCACGCACTCAAAGCGTAGGGGTATCAGTTCACCCAGGGGCCGATCTGTCGATAGATCCACTTTGATGTCGACATCCCTGTAGGCCATGCCACGGAGTTCATCCACCTCTACCTGAGACACCCATTTATATCGCCACGGTAGGCCTTTACCACGAGGTTCCGGAGCGTATTAGTACACCTGTTGCTCAGCACCAACTTCACGGTCTCTACGCCCAGATTAGCGCCAGACTTCGGGTTCTCCTTGTACATGAGCACCACGGCATTCTCGCTCTCAGGACTCTCTAGGCTCACGCTTACCACCCCGAGGAAATCGTTCGAAGAGCGGCCAGCGAACTCAATCACCACCCGATGCTTCTGCCCTGCTGGGAGGAGGTAGCACCAATCAGATATGAACTTCGTAGCCAGATTCTCGGTAACACCGCTAAGGCTCGTGAGCACTTGATCGCCGTCTTTACCGGCCTTCACCCGCATACGAGCCGTGGTATTATTCTCCGAGTACGAGCTAACCAGCTGACCTGTGATACGAAATAGCACATTCTGCCCAGCGGGAATACCTGTGAGGTCGAGGTCGCACATCGTCATAGAGCCGATGTTCTTCGCATTCCGAGTGTAGTCAAAGTAGTTATCGGCATTAAACTCCTTGAACCCACCCGTGCAGGCCAACGCAAAGAGATTTGATCCTACCGCAACATCACCATAGCCCACATGCTCATACTTCACCCCAATATTCTCACCATGCTCTACGCTGAAGTAGCGCGTGGGGTACTTCACAAAGCTCTCCACAAAGGGGAGTTGCGCTGCCGTAAGGGTTACAGGGGTGGCGTAGCGAGCCAGCACCCCAAGCGAGCGCTTTCCGTAGCTCTCATCATCCACCTTAGCCGCCACGCTGAATATCGGGCGCTCTATCCCGTTCACCACTCCATCGGGTACCGTGAACTCGGACTGGCGGGTCTCACCAATCTTTCGGAAAACCGCCCCCTTATCAGGATCGGCCAATAGGACCACATAACCCTCTGTGGCGGCCGTATTACCCTCCCAGGTAAGCTTCCAGCCACTCGTACCGCACTCTGGCCACTCTATCTCCAAATCGGTAGGCTGCGGTGCAATGGTGAACGGGTGCGGACTCACAGCCATCTGTCCAGCAGCATCCACCACCCGAAGCAGCGCCCGCTTTGTAATCGGAGCATCGGCAGGGATAGTAATCGGGTAGGTGAACATGGGGTTTTGCATCCCACCAATCCTACTCCAGCTCGTGCCACCATCATAGCTCAGCTCCACGCTGTAGGGCGATTGTATCCCCTCTACCGCAAGCAGAACAGAGCCGTTCTGGCTACAGAGCATCCCGTCGGCTGGTGATATTACCCTCGGCTCGGGAACCTCAAAATACCAGGTTAGCACAAAGCCCTGTACACCCTGGGCAACAGCATGGGCCTTTACCGTCATTGCAATCTCCGTAACCCCTTTCAGGTCGGCACGGGATAGGGTCACCTGTTCTATGTTATTGAGGGTGTCTACCTTACGTTCAGCGTTCTTCTCCAAACCCTCGGGTCTATGATCGCACACCCAAGGGAGGTACTCATTCACCGTGAGGTCGAGGTCGTTCACCAGCGTCTTATCACGAAATTTGTACTCCTTGGCCACCGCGGGGTCATTCCACACCAGCATAACCTTTACGGCGGTAGCCTCTGGGGGCACTGCAATCCTCTGGGTAAGGCTCCTGCCCAACTCCAACTCTCCCTGCAGATACCATCCATTCTCCAGAGCCTCTACCGCATGCTCGGCATTCATGATACCGTAGCCGAATTGGAAATCTGGCCCAGGCCGCCCGGCATCGGTAGCCGTATTGGCCAGCAGGGCGCGAAGTAGCACGTTGGGCATGCCTTTCCCTTGGTTCAGCTGGGCGTAACGCTCGCTGATTAGGGCCGCATGCCCTGTTACGGTAGGGGTGGCCATGCTGGTACCATCCATATTGCCGTAGGCATTCGGAGGCACCGTGCTGAGAACCTGCTTGCCCTTCGCGCAGATGGTGGGGAACATACGACCATCGTCTTGCGACCCCAGCTGCTGAACTCGGTCATCGCACCCAGTTTATCTACAGCCCCCACGTGGAGCGAGTTCTTGGAGCGATTACCCGAGGTGCCATAGCCCTCCTTGCCGTAGAGCGAGGCTATCTGCGGTTGGCACGAAGTCTGGTCATTCCCAGCTGCGAATATATGCTGCAGCGTAGGGTAGGTATTGGTGAGGAGATCCAGATTATAGTCTGAAGCCAAGTAGGCCAGCTCGTCGAGAAAACCGCAATAGTAGCCGAGGTGGATACCATAGGAGTTCTGCGTGAGGGTGATCCCCCTCTTCTCCTGGGCTCTGGCCATCTCCTGCTGCGCGCTCAGGCCATTCTTCTGCACGTTGAAGTTGTAGCTCCACGCCTGAGCCTTGGGGCCATTCCCCGCGCATCAGGGGGGAGTAGCCCAGCCCCAAGGATGCTCCCGGCGACGTGCGTACCATGATCGTTAGCATACTCATACTCCTGCACATGCACGCGATTCCCAAAATCGACATGCGAGGTAACGTTGGCATCCCCAATCCCTATCCTCACGCCTTTGCCCTCTAGCCCACGACCGCCATAGACCGCCGGGGTATTGAGCACGCTCGCTCGCCCTATGATACGCCCCTCACGGTTAGAGAGCGAAGGAGGTGCAGGGTAGAGCCCAACGGTAAGTACCCACGGGAGGCTGGCCACCTCGGTAGATACAGCTAGCAGCATCTCGGCATAGGCAGCCCTGAACTGCTCTACCACCTCAATGCCGCGTAGCCCTAACCTCGCCAGCGATTCTGACACCTGCTGTGGCTTGGCGTTTGGCGCGTAGCGAATCACCACCTTTGCACCGCCAGCACCCGCCTTGGCGTACTCGGGGAGCGTACCTCCTTGCAGGGCATCGTTCAGCTTCCACTCTGGGCGCAGTGCCACTACCGAAGTCAGCCGATTGCCACGCCCCAATGAGGGGAGCGTAGCTGACCCATCTAGCAGGGCGTAGTAGGCGTAGCCACCCACATAGTCGCCCAAGTGGATGCCGTGCGCCTTGAGCAGCTGGATCTCCCGAGCCGAGGGGAGGCCTGTAAGCTGCACCAGGGCGTTCTACTGTCCATTGGTGGGGGATTGTAGATGCCCACGCTCCAACGGGGCGGACGGCCCCCGAGTGGAGGAGCGTTCTACCGGCACGTTCTGCTCGGGTACAAAGATGTGCCCACCGAGCCGCACGGCCTGCTGCGCATGCACAGCCACTGGCAGTAGCACGGAGAGCAGCATAGAGAATAGTCGAATCCGCTTCATACGCATTAAACTTTTAATTGTGAAAAACAAGCATAAAATACTCCAAAAACGCTTGTAAGTTACTAAAAAAATTACAAAACGCAAACCCTATGGAAATTCGATGCCCCAGATAGAAAGGGGATGCCACTACGCAGCCAGCAGATAGTAGAAGCCCCCTGCAAAACTCACATAAACGACCAGTACACTGCGCCACTACAGGCTTTGATAAACTGAATCGCTCGATTAAAACCCATTTACCCGCAAGAAGGGGGAAGACATCCAATACAAGATTGAACCCCTATAGGACTTTTACAGAGGGTATGGTAGAAGAAGGATGGCAGTTGAGGCTCTGGATTCCAGATAGATATAATAGGGCAGCGGGTAGGGAGCATGCTCCCTACCCGCTGCTTACATTGAGGATACGGCTAGCTATCAGCCCTTCACGGGTACTTTGCCCCTGAGGTAGATTAGCTGCCCTGGCTCTGGCTGTTCGCCCTCCTTCATCCGATTCCGACGGTAGAGGCTCTTGGTCTTTACGGCGTACTTCTGGGCTATGGAGTACATGGTTTCGCCAGCTTCTGCCACATGCACCTGGTGCTGGATCTCAGCCTTGCGCCGTTTAGGCTGGATGTAGATCACCGAGCCTGCTGGCGGTAAACTCCTGCTAGGTAACTCATTGTATGATTGTATCTCCCACTGCATCATCTCCATCTGCCTCGATAGATCGGCATACGTGTCATGGGGCTGGACTATGACGTAGCGCACCCGATTTCTGATGTATACCCTATGATTACCAGCAAGCTCAATCACAAAGCCCTTCTCTGGCACTACGAGCTGGCCCGTATCCACGGTAGGCGATACCACCTCTATCTCCACCCCGCTGTCATAGGCAAAAAGCCCCTGCTCTTCGATGATATCTATCAGGCGCTGGGCATACTTAGGATCGGTAGCGTAGCCCGCCTTCTTCAGCCCGTGCGCCCATCCCTTGTAGTCGGTGGGGGCTAGGTTGAAGAGCGTGGCGTAGCGCCGAGTGCCCCGCAGGAAGAGCGAATGGTCGTCAAACGAATGCTGGGCAGAGTTATACACCCGAAAGCACTCCCCACGCGCATCGTCGTCGTGGTACATTCGCTTTCCCTGCCATGTTTTATGGCACTTAATGCCAAAATGATTATTGCCCTGGGTAGCAAGGCGGCTCTTGCCATTCCCGCTCTCAAGCATTCCCTGCGCTAGGGTTATGCTGGCCGGCACGCCATGACGCTTCATCTGGTCTATGGCCATATCCTTATACCGATCCCGATAGGCACTCCGATCCCGCTGGAGCTGCGTTTGCGCCAGCAGTCCGAGTGGCAGCAGTAGCAGAGCCAGCAGCAGGGCCAGCCTCGTGGGGTTTGGCGTATTGGCTATCATCCTGTCCACTAGCAGTCAGCCGTTGCCTCGATGGCTATCACATCCTGGATCTCGGGTACCGACCGCATTACAGATTCCTTCACCCCATTTCGCATCGTCATGGTGCTGAACGGGCAGGTACCGCAAGCCCCCTCTAGGCGCACGTGCACAACCAGATCGTCGGTTATCCGTTCCAGCACGAGGTTGCCCCCGTCGTTCACCAGGTAGGGACGGATGAGCGCCAAGGCTTGCTCTACACGCGCGGTTATTTCTGGCGTTACCATAATGTTGTGTGGTTTAGGTTAAAGGCTCGGGCAACCGACGACTAGGGAAAGGAACAGGAAGATCTCCGCTTAAAAGGGAGAATACCCCACTGCTGCCGTCGTGCCCCATTAGCTCTCTCTGTTAGCCCTCTTAAAAATTATGATCCCATAAAAATCGCTAGGTGCATAGCCTCCTCCAACTCGGGTAGTGGGGATATTCAACTCCCACAACTAAAAACGTCCCACATCCTACATACCCTCTTGGTACTGCAGAGCCTCGTTGTACTCAATGTTCTGGCGCAGGGCATTGGCAATTCCATCAAATGCACCTGCCAACACCGAGGAATCAGCCGCCACCGGGCAGCCCGTATCGCCCCCCTCACGGATGCTCTGCACTATAGGAACCTGCCCAAGCAGTGGAACGCCCCTCTCCTCGGCCAGCCGCTTGCCCCCCTCCTTGCCGAAAAGGTAGTACCTATGCCCCTTGAACTCCTCGGGTTCAAACCACGCCATATTCTCCACAATGCCGAGTATGGGTACCCGAACCTGCTCACCGCTGAACATGCTTATGGCCTTCTCCGCATCGGCGAGCGCCACACGTTGGGGGGTGGTAACTATTATAGCGCCTGTGAGCTTGAGATCCTGCACCACCGTGAGCTGGATGTCGCTCGTGCCAGGGGGCATGTCCAGCAGCAGGAAGTCGAGTTCGCCCCATTCACCCATGGTTATAAGCTGCTTGAGCGCATTGGATGCCATAGGTCCTCTCCAAACCAACGCATCGTTCGCATTCACGAAAAAGCCCATCGAGAGCATCTTCACCCCGTAGGCTTCCAGGGGTTTTATGAGGTTTTCATCCCCCTCCTTGTGTACCTCGGGATGCTCATCGGTCAGCCCAAGCATCAGGGGCATGCTAGGACCATGCACATCGGCATCGAGTATCCCCACAGAATACCCTTGGCGGGCTAGCGCTACAGCCACGTTCACCGTAACCGTAGATTTCCCCACGCCCCCCTTGCCCGAAGCCACCGCCACTATGCGCTTCACCCTGGCCACCCCCCCGAGTTTGTGGGCATCCTTGGGCTTGGGGATTGCATCACCACTCACCACGTCGGCCTCTATGGTTATCCCCTCGCCAAAAGCAGCTACCAGCGCACGCCTGCTCGCCCGGAGGAGCGACTGACCGAACGGATCGTTATTGGCCAAAAGCCGAATGGTGAAACGGATCTTGCCCTCGCTGCACGTGAGCCCATGCACCATGCCGAGCTCCACAATGTTCTTACGGAGATCGGGGTGGATAACCTTGCTAAGGATCTCTTCAACCTGCTCTTTCTCTACTGCCATTGCCTTTTCATCTAGCGGATTAACCTCTGGAATCTGCAAATTCCCTCTGCTACTTGCAGAAACGTCCCAATCCGCCATTTGTTCGCCTTCACGTAAAGGCTACAGCCGCAAAGGTAGAAAAAATCTAGATAAAAATATCAATTGTTACTCGCTGAAAAGTCCATTCATCAGTGCCATGCCCTATAGAAAAGCTGTATAAACCAACACAATGCACCCCGTTAGCGATACAGTGTGGCGCATCGCTTATACGAGTTTTGCCGTGGTCGTCTAAGGAGCCTGCCAGCACGGATAGCTACCCGATGAATCCTGCAATTCCACTGCTTGCACCACATAAAAAATCCCACGCCTTGCGGCGTGGGATTTTTTATACGACCCTAAACTTCGCAGGCTTTGCAGACCCTACTTAGCCTGCTCCTGCTCGTAGTTCATCTGCGCCAGGCGTAGGTAGCTATTGTAGCGCCAGTGCGCATTGCTCTCAGCAGCCTTGAATAGCTCCGCGGCCTCTGCCGGGAAGCTCTTCTGGAGACTGCTGTAGCGCACTTCACCGTTGATGAAGTTCTGGAAATCCTCCCATTTTGGAGGTTTGGAATCGAGGCTGAAGGGATTCTTCCCCTCCTCCTCAAGCAGCGGATTGTAGCGGTAGAGCTGCCAGTATCCACAGCTCACAGCATTCTTTTCCTCCAGCTGGCTAGCCCCCATTCCTACGCGTAGCCCGTGGTTGATACAGGGAGAGTAGGCTATAATGAGTGCTGGGCCAGGGTAGGCCTCCGCCTCTCTAATGGCCTTATAGCACTGGTTCTGATCTGCCCCCATGGCTATCTGCGCCACATACACATAGCCGTAGCTCATGGCCATCATCCCCAGATCCTTCTTGCGAATGCGCTTACCCGAGGCGGCGAATTTGGCCACTGCTGCCACAGGGGTCGACTTGGAGGCCTGCCCCCCCGTGTTGGAGTAAACCTCGGTGTCGAGTACCAGCACCTTCACATTCTGGCCAGAGGCCAACACGTGGTCGAGCCCTCCGTACCCGATATCGTATGCCCAGCCGTCGCCACCAAAGATCCAGAGGCTTTTCTTAGAGAAATACTGCTGAAAACCTAGAAGTTCCTTTGCCGTTGAGCTCCCGTCAGCCTCTAGTGCCTTCACCAAAGCGTTAGAGGCCTCCTGGCTCTCATTGTTCTTGTCGCACTGCTCTAGCCACTTGCCCAGCGCCTCCTTGGCAGGAGCAGAGAGCTCGTTGCCAGTGTTGATTTCGAGCGCCCTAGCCACCACTCTCTCGTGGATTTTCTCTATCCCCGTGTGAATGCCAAGGCCGAACTCTGCATTGTCCTCAAAGAGGGAGTTCGCCCAAGCCACCCCTTGCCCCAGCTCGTTGGCCCGGTAGGGGCTCGCAGGCGATGAGCCACCGTAGATAGAGGAGCAGCCCGTGGCGTTGGCCACTATCATCCTATCGCCAAAAAGCTGCGTAATAACCTTAATGTAAGGAGTTTCACCGCATCCAGCGCAAGCCCCTGAGAACTCGAAGAGCGGGCGGGCAAACTGGCTGTTCTTCACATTGGCGAACTTATCCACCACCGCCTTGTAGCCCACCTTATGCTCCATGTATTCCCACGCGGGCACTTGGTCGAGCTGGCTCTCGAACAGTTTCATCTCCAGAGCCTTATGCTTAGGCGCAGGGCATACCTCCACGCAGCTACCGCAGCCCGTGCAGTCCATAACGCTCACCTGGATACGGAACTTGTAATCCTTAAGCGCCCCCCCCTTACCATCGATGCAAGTGGCCACTGCCGGTGCATTCTTAGCCTCCTCCTCAGTTAGCAGGAACGGACGGATAGCGGCATGGGGGCAAACGTAGGCGCACTGGTTGCACTGGATGCAGGTATCGTTTATCCATTCGGGAACCATCGAGGCTACCCCGCGCTTCTCCCACTGGGCAGTGCCGCTGGGTAATGTGCCATCCTCACGCCCCACAAAGGCACTCACTGGGAGGTCATCGCCCTTCTGGTCGTTCATGGGCACCATCACCTGGTTCACAAAGTCTGGAGCATTCTCCAGCTTGACCACAGGCTCTGGCTCCAGGTTGGCCCAGGCTGCTGGCACCGGCACCTCCTTCACCTCGCCACCGCGGTCTACTGCAGCGCAGTTCTTCTTCACCACGTCCTCGCCCTTCTTGCCGAAGGTTTTCTCTATGGCGTGCTTCATCTCTGTTACCGCCAGGTCGTAGGGTATCACGTTGGCGATCTTGAAGAAGGCGCTCTGCATTATGGTATTGGTGCGGTTGCCAAGGCCACATTCACGGGCTATGGTGGTACCGTCTATCACGTAGAGCTTCACCTTCTTGCTGGCGAGTACACGCTTTACGCTATTGGGCAGGTGGTGTTCCAGCTCTTCACCTTGCCACGAGCAGTTCAGCAGGAATGAACCACCCTCCTTAATGCCCCGTAGCATATCGTACTTGCGCAGGTAGGCCGGCACGTGGCAGGCCACAAAGTCTGGCGTGGTAACCAGGTAGGGCGAGCGAATGGGGATATTCCCAAACCGCAGGTGGGAGATGGTGATACCGCCCGATTTCTTGGAATCGTAGGCAAAGTAGGCCTGGCAGTACTTATCGGTCGATTCACCTATAATCTTGATGGAGTTCTTGTTAGCCCCCACCGTACCATCAGAACCCAGACCGTAGAACTTGCCCTGGAATACACCTTCGTCCCCTAGGTTAATCTCTTCGCCCACCGGCAGCGAGCGGAAGGTGACATCATCCACAATGCCGATGGTGAAATCATTCTTGGGTTCTGACTGCCACAGGTTTTCATACACAGCTATAATCTGGGCTGGCGTGGTATCCTTTGAGCTTAGCCCATAGCGACCACCCACGATGAGGGGGGCATTCGGTAAGCCGTAGAATACGCTGCGCACATCATTGTAGAGCGGCTCGCCAGTAGCACCGCTCTCCTTGGTACGATCTAGCACCGCCAGACGCTTCACCGTGGTAGGCAGCGCATTGAGGAAATGCTTTGTGGAGAACGGGCGGTAGAGGCGCACCACGAGCATCCCGACCTTCTTGCCCTGCCCATTGAGGTAATCTATCACCTCGCGGGCAGTGTCGGCCACGCTACCCATGCAGATGATAGCCTCGGTAGCCTGCGGATCGCCGTAGTAGTCGAAGAGATGGTAATGGCGTCCAGTAACCTTAGCCATCTCATCCATGTAATACTCTACTATGCCTGGGATGGCCATGTAGTAGGGATTACTAGCCTCGCGGTTCTGGAAGTAGACATCGGGGTTCTGGGCAGTACCACGGGTTACGGGGTGCTCGTTGCTAAGCGCGCGGTTACGGAACGCCTTCACCGCATCCCAATCCACCAGATGCCGCACATCCTCTGTGGTTAGCGATTCTATCTTCTGAATCTCATGCGAAGTGCGGAATCCATCGAAGAAATGGAGGAACGGCACCCTCCCCTTAATGGCTGCCAGATGCGCCACAGCCGCCAGATCCATCACCTCCTGCACGCTCCCCGTGGAGAGCATGGCAAAGCCCGTGGTGCGGGCAGCCATCACATCGCTATGGTCGCCAAATATTGAAAGGGCGTGCGTAGCCACCGTACGGGCCGACACGTGGAACACCGCCGGCAGCAGCTCGCCCGCCATTTTGAACATATTCGGTATCATGAGCAGCAGCCCCTGCGATGCGGTGTAGGTGCTGGTAAGCGCGCCAGACTGCAATGAACCGTGCACCGCGCCCGCTGCCCCAGCCTCGCTCTGCATCTCGAGAACCTTAACCGTCTCACCCATAAGATTCTTGAGCCCGTGGGCTGACCACTCGTCTACCAACTCCGCCATCGTCGAACTCGGCGTGATGGGGTAGATGGCCGCCACCTCGCTGAACATGTACGATACCCACGCCGCTGCGTAGTTCCCATCGCACGTTACGAAATTCTTTTTCTCTGCCATAGCTTTCTAGCTCCTAATATTGACCAGAGGCTTAGCTGCTTAGAATGTAATAATCCACCAACGCCCAGCCTCCAGAACATCCTTTTATAGCACTAAACCGCAATGCAAATGTATACCAAAGCCTCGGGTTTAGCTAAAGCCTACCCGCTATTTGAAAAGCTTCTAACTGGAAAATGGTAGAAAACGCCCCTTTGCCCTGGGGCAACACCCGCTAAAGATGATCGATTTTTCACATAGAATACTGGCTAGCAAGCATATAGAAAAATCCACCTCGCTATGGGTTGGCTCGTAATTTAGAGCCGTTATAGCTGGCGTGGCTCTACACCCCAGTTTATCGGGCAAAACGCTGAACCATAGCAGCATACTCATCCTGCGCTGTTCGGCACGTGTCTAGCAGGTACCCCTTCACCCTTGAGTACTCCTGCAGCCCGCGGTAGTAGAAAGCCTTCAGCTCCTCGGTGATAATAAACGGCATAACGCCATTGGCCAGGCACTCCCTAAACATCAGCAGCCGCCCTACCCTACCATTCCCATCCTGAAAAGGGTGTATCGCCTCAAAATGGTAGTGGAGATCAACGATCTCTTCCAGTGCCACATGGGCTAGCGCGGCGTAGCCCTCCAGCAATCGCCGCATCGCACCAGGTACTTCTGAGGGGGGCGTGGTCTCGAGCATCGCCACCTCATTGGGAATCCGCTTATAGCCACCCACTACAAACCAGCTGGCTCTCGCCTGGCTTGTGCTGGATTTCAAGGTCTGGTGCAGCTCTTTGACGATAGGTTCTGAGAGGGGTTCTCCAATCCGTTCGAGTAGCAAATCGAAGCAGCAGAAGTGGTTGATGGTTTCTACCAAATCATCAGCATTTAGAGTGCTATCAGTTGGCATGATGGTATTGGTCTCGAAGAGGTAGCGTGTCTGCTCTGAACTCAGGCGACAGCCCTCTATACGGTTGCTATGGTAGGCAAAGAGGATTTGGGTATTGTGATAGAGCCCGCCCGAAAGGTGCGTGCGAGCCTGCTCACGAAGAGTGGAAAGAAGATCCATCGGCTCTTTAGGATAGTCGTTTTTTCTACCATATCTCTGCAAGACCGCCAGCCCCTGCGTGAAACATCCTTCAGCTCCGTTCCCTTCGACCCTACACTTTACGGCGGTCTCTGGACGATTGCCCGAACGGCTGATACTACAGATTCCTCCGCTCCAGCAGTACCACATTCTCCACATGCTTGGTGTGGGGGAACATGTCCACGGGCTGCACCCCGGTAACCTGGTAGGCAGCCTTTAGCAATGCAAGATCACGAGCCTGAGTAGCGGGATTACAGCTCACGTACACCATGCGCTGTGGGGCGATCTCCAGCAATTTCTCCACCACCTTAGGGTGCATACCCGCGCGTGGCGGATCGGCAATCAGCACATCGGGCCGTCCCTCACGGGCGACAAAATCGGCATCCAGCAGCTCCAGCACATCGCCCGCGTAGAACGTGGCATTCGCTATCCCATTCCGCTCGGCATTCCGCTTAGCATCCTCTATCGCCTCGGGCACCGTCTCTATGCCCACCACCTTCTGGCAATCGTTGGCTAGGAATAGCCCAATAGTCCCCGTGCCTGTGTAGAGGTCGTAGAGGGTTTCGCTCCCCTTGAGGCCGGCCAGCTGCCGCACTACATTGTAGAGCCGCTCGCCCTGGCGGGAGTTGGTCTGGTAGAACGATTTCGGGCCTATAACCACCCTTAGCCGCCCAAGCTGTTCCTCTATGGTTGCCTGCCCGCGGTAAACGTGCATCTCGCAGTCGTAGAGCGTATCGTTCACCTTGGCGTTGATGCACCAGAGCAGGGAGGTAACGCCGAGAAACCTGTGGGCAATTTCCGAGAGGAATTGCGCCCTAGCAGAGGGGTCATCGTGGGCAAATACGAATAGCGCCATCGTCTGCCCCAGGGTTGTGGTGCGCACCATCATCCCCCTCAGCCATCCACTCTGGGTTTTGGCATCGTAAAAACTGTAACCGTGGGTTAGGGCTATTTCACGGGCCGCATTGCGCAATCCGTTGGATTCACCGCCCTGTAGCCAGCAGTGGTGGATGTCGATCACCTTGTCAAACCGCCCTGGCGCATGGAAACCGACAGCAGGCGAAAGTTCCGAATCCCCTTCTGCTAGGGCCTCCCAGAGCCGTTGGCCTACTACGGGGTCCTCTGTAGTATCGTTTGGCATTGCAAGCGCATTGCTACTCCGCCCCTCAAAAGGGACAGCACCGTAGGCCTTCCACACCCGAGGGCTAAAGGTGAATTCCAGCTTATTGCGGTAGTAGAGCGTTGGGGTAGCACCCAGTATCGGCTCAATCTGCGCACCGCCAAGCCCCCCTATTCGCTGGAGTTGGTCAGCCACCTGCTGCTGCTTCATCTGTAGCTGCTGCGTGTAGGGAAGCATCTGCCACTGGCAACCGCCGCACACATCGAAATGCTGGCAAACAGGCTCCTGCCGCAGATCTGAAAGCTGCCGATAGCGAACCACATAGCCCTCTGCATACCCCTTCCGCTTGCGGGTTACCTGCACATCTACCCTATCGCCCGGCACCGTGCCCGGCACGAAGAGCGCCACCCCGTCCCACCAGGCTATAGACTGCCCCTCGGCCGCCAGCCGCTCCATCCGAATATCTGCCACTACGGGCTTTTTCCCCCTTGCCATTCGCTGTATATTTGGCGGCAAAGGTAGCAAGATGCCCGCACTAATGGAAAAATAATTTCCCCTGCTGCTTGCCCTTTCGTGAAAAAGCCCTACCTTTGCGCCGCAGTTGGCCCCGTAGTTCAGCTGAATAGAACGTCAGATTCCGGTTCTGAAGGTCGTGGGTTTGAATCCCGCCGGGGTCACCATTAAGAGGGCGCAGGCTTAGGCTTGCGCCCTTTTCATTTTTATGTGGCTCGCTCAAAACCTTTGCCAAACCCACGTAAGAGGCCTCCGTTCAGATTCCACCATTCCCTCCTACCCGAAGAACCTCTCCACCTTCTTGCTCACCTCGCCCACCGCGAACACCACCACCCTGTCGCCCGGCACTATCTGCGTGTCGCCCTTGGCTATAAAGGTGCTGTCGCCCCGCACCACGCCGCCCACTATCGCCTGCCGGGGGAAGTTGATATCCTTGAGCCGCCCACGGGTAACAGGGGCGTGCGGCTGCACCACAAACTCCATCACCTCGGCATCGCTCCCGGTGAGGTAGTGCACGCTCGAGACATCGCTCCCCATCGTGTAGCGGAATATCCTAGAGGCCGTTATGAGCTTCTTATTCACCACGCTATCGATCCCCATGCTCTCAGCCATGGCTATGTAGTCCAGATTCTCCACCTCGGCTATGATGCGCCTTACCCCCGCCCGCCAGGCAGCTAGGCACGTCAGGATGTTGGTCTCGCTGCTCCCGGTTACCGCCACAAAGGCATCAGCCCCCTCCAGCCCCTCCTCTAGCAGCAGGTTCGTATTCCGCCCATCCCCCCGTATTAGCAGCGTATCGTGCAGCAGGGGGGCGATCTGTTCGCACTTCTCCCGATCGTTCTCAAAGAGCTTGATGGTCTTCACCTTACCCTCAAGATCCAGGCATGTCCGCAGCCCCATTCGGCTAGCCCCCAGCACGAAGAGCGTATTCACCTGCAGCACCGATGTCCCTATCAGCTTCCGCCAGCAGTTAATCCCCTTCTGGGTAGAGATCAGGTGGATGATATCGCCCCGTTGGAGAGTGTCATTCCCCTTGGGTATCAACGTCTCGCCCTCTCGGGTTACGGCGGCTATCAGGAGCTCCACCTCGTCGAACAGGCGATCCACCTGCCGCAGCGTTAGCCCCACCACCTGCATCCCCTCCTCCAGCTTATAGCTCGCAAGGCTCAGCTTCCCGTGCGAGAACTCTACAAGCTCCATGGTGCCAGCCTCGCCCAGCAGGCCGATTATCACCTGCGAGGCCAGCTTTTCCGGGTAGATAAGCGAGTCGATACCCAGACTCCTGAGCAGGTCGGTGTTGCCCTGTTTTAGGTACTCATTGCTATCTACCCGCGCCACCACGCGCTTAGCACCGAGCTTCTTGGCCATGATGGCCGCTATAATGTTGGTCTCCTCCTGGCTAGCTACCGCCACGAAGAGATCGACCCCCTCCACCCGCGCCTCCTGCAGCACGGCGAACGAGGTGGCGCTGCCCGCTATGGTCACCAGGTCGGCCTCCTCGGCCAGCGCATCCAGCTTCTCCTGCTTCGGGTCTATGGCCACTATAGCATGGTAGCTACTGGCTAGCATAGAGGCCAAGTGCCGCCCAACCTCTCCGATACCCGCCACTATGATCCGCATGGTGTGAAACCCATCTATCGTGATTGACTTTGCCCCAAGATTAACACCGAAACGCCCAGCCCTACAGGGGAGAAAGCGCACCGAAACATTCCACAACACCAACCCGAGCGATACCCTTCGCCCCACCCCCGCAAGCGCGCAAATGTACAAAAATATTGCGTATCTTCCCCATTGTCGCTACCTTTGCCTACCTAAACAGGATGCAATCATGCGCATAGCAATAGTAGGTGCCACGGGGCTTGTGGGGCGAACCATGACCACAGTACTCGCGGAAAGGGGATTCAGCCAAGCCGAATTGATACCTGCCGCCTCTAGCCGGTCGGTGGGCAGCACGGTGCCATTCGCGGGGAGAGACGTTCGGGTGGTTTCAATAGCCGATGCGCTAGCCGCCAAGCCCGCAGTGGCGCTCTTTGCCGCAGGGGGGGACGTATCGCGCGAGTGGGCGCCCCAATTCACCAGCCAGGGGGTGTGGGTAGTAGACAACTCCTCGGCCTGGCGAATGGCCGACGGTGTGCCGCTTGTGGTGCCAGAGGTGAACCCCGATGCGCTAGCACCCAACAGGCTCTTGGTGGCCAACCCGAACTGCAGCACCATCCAGCTAGTGGTAGCACTCGCCCCCCTCCACAGAGCCTACGGTATCGAGTTCGTGCACGTGAGCACCTACCAATCGGTAAGCGGCACGGGGATGAAGGGGATAGAGCAACTGCGCGCCGAACGGGCAGCCATGCACCTCCCTACCGACCGTAAAGCCTACCCCCACCCTATAGATCTCAACTGCCTACCCCAGTGCGATGACTTCACCCCGAACCTCTACACCAAAGAGGAGATGAAGCTCATCAATGAGCCCCGCAAGATCCTGAACCACCCCTCCCTGCGTATTTCAGCCACCGCGGTGCGCGTACCCGTGTGGGGCGGGCATTCCGAGGCGGTATCTGCAATCTTTAGGCAGGAAGTGACGCCCGCCGAAGCCCGTAGCCTCCTCTCGAAAAGCCCTGGGCTAACGGTGGTAGACAACCCCGAACGCTCTGAGTACCCGCTAGCCCGCCTAGCACAGGGCAGGGATGATGTATTCGTAGGACGAATCCGCGAAGACCTCGCATTCCCTGGCCACGGGCTTAACCTCTGGGTGGTAGCCGACAACCTCCGCAAGGGGGCCGCCACCAATGCGGTGCAGATAGTACAGGAGATCGCGAAGCGATTCCTGTAGCGAGCCTCAGCCCAGACCGCACGGGAAGGGAGGGCAGTGGGCGGGCAACTCTCGGGCCGCCCCTACAGCACCTCCCCCACCAAGATCCTTATGAGACTCGCCGTCACCTGCCTCCCATTGCCACCACGTGCATACCAAGACTACGGAAATACCTACGACAAAGACCGTGGGGTTCCATTGATGGATAGCATGCGTGGTAGGCACGGTGGGCGCATCGGGTGGTAGGA
>LIIK01000070.1 GCA_001421095.1 Candidatus [Bacteroides] periocalifornicus
CCCCCGCCCACCCGACCCACCATGCGAGAAAATCCCCCAGTCCCATCCGCCATGCCGCCCCCCTTTTCCCATCTTCCATTTTTTCGCTACCTTTGCCCTCCCAAAATGGATTGCTGTGCCGAAAAACGAATCGCTAGTTGCCAAGAACCGGAAGGCATCGTTCCTCTACGAGCTGCTGGACACCTATACGGCGGGCCTGGTGCTCACGGGGACCGAGATCAAGTCGCTACGCATGGGGAAGGCGAATCTTGTAGATGCCTACTGCCTGTTCCTGAACGGGGAGCTGTGGGTGCGGGGACTGCATATCCCAGAGTATTCGTACGGCACGCACTACAACCATAATCCCGACCGCGAGCGCAAGCTGCTGCTGAACCGCAAAGAGCTTACCAAGCTCGAGCGGGGCGTGAAGGCCAAGGGGATGACCATAGTGGCCACCCGCCTATTCATAGGAGAGCGGGGCTACGCCAAGCTCGTAATAGCGCTAGCGCGCGGTAAGCAGGCGCATGATAAGCGCGATACCCTTAAGCAACGAGATGCCGACCGCGAGCTTCGGCAGGCCAAATATCGGCGACGTTAGGCTTTTCTGCCATTCACCCCTCTGGAGGAATTGAAATTTGCCCTACCTTTGCGCCGTTTTTACATAGTTGCGCTATTTATTGCCATGCAGTAGAAGGTGGTAGTATGCCTATGCAAAGAATAGATACACAGGATGAATTGCGGCGAATGCTGGCCGCGCATCGAGAGCTTGGGCACAGCGTGGGGCTAGTTCCCACCATGGGGGCATTGCACGCCGGGCACGCCTCGCTTATCCGCAGGGCGGTAGAGGAGAACGCGGTGGTGGTGGTGAGCGATTTCGTAAACCCCACGCAGTTCAACAACCCCAGCGACCTGCGGAATTACCCCCGTACCCTAGATCAGGATGCGCGCCTGGTGGAGATGCTGGGCGCAACCTTCCTCTTCGCGCCCTCGGTGCAGGAGATGTACCCCTCGCCCGATACGCGCGTATTTAACCTGGCACCGCTCGACACGGTGATGGAGGGGGCTCGCCGCCCAGGGCATTTCAACGGGGTGGCGCAGATAGTGAGCAAACTGCTGGAGCTGGTACTGCCCGACAGGGCCTACTTTGGCGAGAAAGACTACCAACAGCTGCTGATTGTAAAGCAGATGGTCCGCCAGCTGGGGCTGCCGAGCCAGATAGTAGGCTGCCCGATAGTACGGGAGGCCGACGGGTTGGCCATGAGCTCGCGGAATCTGCTACTAAGCCCAGAGTGCCGTAAGGCTGCCCCCAGCATAAGCGCCGCCCTGCGGAATGCGCTCCCCATCCTAAGCGCCCAGGGGGTAGATGCGGCCAAGCAGAAAATAGCCAACGATATAAACGCCACCACGGCGCTGCGGGTAGAGTACGTGGAGATGGCCGACCCCGAAACGCTAGCCCCCGTGCATGAGTACGCCCCGGGGCATGCCATGGCCTTCGTGGCGGTGCAGGCGGGCTCGGTGCGGCTGATAGACAACTGGAAGTACTAGAACCGGAGGGCGCTGTACAAAGATGAAAAAATGGAAACAGCTGATGTATTAAACCTACGAGAGGGACGTCGTCTTGAGCTAAAAGGCGCATTACCTTCAAATGCAGACTTGGCGAAAACCGTTGTCGCTTTTGCCAATGATGCGGGCGGGGATATCTACATCGGTATTGATGACAATCGGAAGGTTATCGGTCTACCGGAAGAAGAATTGCCCCGAATAGAAGAGCAAATCAGCAATATGCTATATGATCGTTGCTACCCAAGTATATTGCCTGAAATATCATTCCTTTCTATTGACGAAAAAAACGTTATTCGCATTCAAATCTATCGTGGAAGCATGCCCCCTTACTACTTGAAAAGCGAGGGCAAGCTGAAGGGCACATATATTCGGGTTGGCTCCAGCAATCGCATTGCCGATGGAGACACTATTGTAGACCTAGAGCGAAAACGCCACTCCATTTCCTTTGATAGCGAAATAGTACTCGATAAGACCGTTGAGGCGCTGAACTACGACAGCTTTAAGAGGCTGTACTACGAGAAGACCAAGGAGGAACTCGACCATCAGACTCTCCGCAAGCTGGAGCTGGTAAAGGAGGAGCACGGCAAGGTATACCCGACCAATGCGCTGGTGCTATTCTCCGATGACCCTCTAAAGCAGATGCTGTTCCCGAATGCCAAGGTGGAGTGCGCCCGATTCAAAGGGAACAGGACGGATCTGGTGATCGATAAGAAGAGCATCACCGCGCAAATAGGCGTGCAGGCAGAGGAGGCGTACAATTTCACGCTTCGCCAAATAAATGAAAGCGCCTGGGTGGAGGGGGTCTACACCATCTCGCGCTGGGAATACCCCGTGAAGGCCCTGAGGGAAATCTTACGGAACGCCGTGGTACACCGCCAGTACTCGCTTACCGGGAAAGATATCAAGGTGGCGATATATGACGATATGGTAGAGATTACGAGCCCTGGGCTGCTGCCGCCTTCGATAGACTACGCGGCTATGGGCAACCGCCAGTCCGACGCACGGAACAGGGTGATTGCGCCAGTATTCAAGCGTCTGGGCATCATAGATCAATGGGGGAACGGGCTGAAGCTGGTGGCTGATGAAATGAAAAACTACCCTGAAATCGAGTTTCGGTGGCAGGAGGTAGGGCTATCGTTCCAGGTGCAATTCGTGAAAAGAGAGAACGCTACAAAAGGCGAAATTTAGGGCTATGCAGGTAGAGATGCTGAAGTCGAAAATCCACCGGGTTACGGTAACGCAGGCCGTGCTGGACTACATAGGCAGCATAACTATAGATGCCGACCTGCTGCGGGCTGCCAACCTGCTGGAGGGCGAACGGGTGAGCGTGGTGAACGTGAACAATGGTGAACGATTCGATACCTACACCATAGCTGGCGAATCGGGCAGCGGCGTGGTATGCCTGAATGGCCCCGCAGCGCGGAAATGCGTGGTGGGCGATGTGGTCATCATCATCAGCTACGCCACCATGGACTTTGAGGAGGCCAAGCACCACCGCCCCACAGTGATATTCCCCGATACGAAGACTAACCGGCTGGTGGAGAGATAGAGGGTGCTGGATACGATACGGCGTATTTGGGCTCACCCGTGGGTGCGGGTTTTGGTGCTACTGCCTGTGTCTGGCGGCTTGTTCTACCTCGCGCTAAGACAGGTGGGATGGGGGTATCTGCTGGACTCGCTACGTGAGGCGAACTATTGGCTGGTGGGGCTGGCGCTTGCCGTGGGATTGGTGAGCCACATAGCGCGGGCTGCCCGGTGGCGGGAGCTGCTGCTGGCTGCAGGGCTTGACGCGAGCCTGTACGAGGTCTTCTACGCCGTGATGTTCGGCTACGCCTGTAACCTACTCCTGCCACGTGCCGGCGAAGTGGCACGGTGCGCTCGGCTGGCTGAACTGAAGCGATTCCCGCTGAGCGAGACCCTAGGGAGCGTGGTGAGCGAACGGCTAAGCGATGTGGTGGTATTCCTGCTGATGACGCTCATGGCCGTGGTGGTAAGCTTCCACTACTTCGGCGCATTCCTTTGGGAACGCATTGTAGCCCCCTTCATGGCACGGTTTCAGGGCTCTAGCCTATGGCTGGGGCTAACCCTGCTGGTGGGGGCAGCGGCACTACTCACAGGGCTGGTATGGGCCATAAAGCGCGGGATATTCGGTGCGCGCCTCCGCCAATGGTGCGGACGTGTTGCTAGGGGATTAGGCCGAGGAATGGGCACCATCATACACTTGCCGCGGAGGGGGCGATTCCTGCTCTACACGGTGCTGATATGGGTCTGCTACTGGCTCATGACCTACCTGGTCTGCCTAGCCTACCCGGCCACTACAGCCCTGCCAATCAGCACTTCCTATCTGCTGCTGGTGGTAGGCACCTTTGGGATGATGGTGCCCGTACAGGGGGGATTTGGCGCTTTCCACCTGGCTATAGCGCTATGGCTAGAGGTGGAGGGGATACCGAGGGCTGAGGGCTTGGCCTACGCCACCCTATCGCACGGTGCGCAGACGCTGCTGCTGGTAGTGGTGGCTGTGGCATTGATGGTGAGGGAGGGAATGCGGGGCAAAAGGAGAACGATGCCCCCGCTGAACGAAACAGCATACAATGTCGCTACACCCCCTCAACAATCGTAAAAGAGGGTAAACGCTTTATCACGATGCGGCATTAATAACCGCGACGCGGCACGCCACGTCGCTACAAAGGCCTCCGCCCATGAAGATATCACGATGCCGCGTTGGTTAGGGCGGGCACTCGGGGTGGGCGGGCAACTTTCGGCTCGCCCCTACAGCACCGCCCCTACCAAGAGCGCAATGGTAGATCTCGACAATTGATAGAAATGGGATGCCATTTTATCACGACGCGGCACGCCGCGTCGCTACGTTCTTCGAGACATGGAATTTCTTGATTGAAACCTATTTGCACGAAAGAAGGGGAAAGAATCCCGATAAAAGATTGCCCTCTACGGGACTTTCGCCGCGGATTCCCTTTTGGAATGCGGTGGTTTAAATCCTATTCTCACGTTCCTCGGAGGACGTAGCGACGCGGCGTGCCGCGTCGTGATCCAGCCTTCACGC
>LIIK01000092.1 GCA_001421095.1 Candidatus [Bacteroides] periocalifornicus
GAGGTCGGCTTTGAAAGGAGTGAGCACCTCAAGGAGTTCGGCATGGGCGGAGCGCGTGTGTATCACCAAAGGGAGGTCGAGGCGAAGACTCCATTCCACTTGTCGGCGAAACACCTCCATCTGTTCTGTCTTGCGGGAAGCGTCCCAATAGAGATCTACGCCCACCTCGCCAACGGCCACGAAAGGATGGCCCGGCACGCTCAGCATCCGCTCCATCTGTTCAAGCAGCGGTGCAGGGTCGGGCGGCAGTTCGGTGGGGTGCAGCCCCATCATCGGGCGGCAGAGATCAGGGTAGGCGTCGCACAATGCGAGCATCGGGCCAACGCTGTTGGCATCAATGTTGGGCAGAAAGAGGCGTTTCGCTCCGGCGGCCACAGCACGCGCCAGCATCTCGTCGCGGTCGGCATCGAACTCCTCGGCATAGAGGTGGGTGTGGGTGTCGA
>LIIK01000071.1 GCA_001421095.1 Candidatus [Bacteroides] periocalifornicus
AAATCCGAACATGAAGCGACCCAGGTACGGCGATGGTACGAGGATGGTACGGCCATGGTCTGGCTGCGTAGGATGGTTGGTGAGTTGGGTAGATATTCATGCGATGACCGGCGATATAGGGCATAAAAACTGGTGTAAGCCTCCTGCAGTGCGGGAGCTTTTTCACTTTCGGTACGGGAGAATTTGAATCACCCGTTTACGCCCGTTGGGCATTTATCCCTCTTTCGCTGCCGTTCCCCAGTCTTGTTGTGATATTTCAGTAGAAAAACGTACATTTGCACCCGAATGCTTAGGCGCATGCGGTGGTAGTCATTGCGCATGCGCATGCTATTTCGGGGCGGTCAATGGGCGACGATCCTGCCGGTAGGGTTGGTGTTGCCAAGGGGTTGGTGTGTAGTTTTCTTACCGTTAGCCTATTCAGTAATTCGATATCCTCTCGTGCTCAAGTCTACAATCCTGGGGTGTTTTTTCGCCCTTTCGGCCATGCTTGCGCCCTGCCTTTCGGGGGCTCAGCCGGCCGAGATACCGTACTCGCGCAACGATTCGGCCCAAATCAGGCTGGGCGATAGCCTCTATGCGCGCCTTCTGGCCGAGGGCAACATCAAGGAGGCGTGTCGGCAGCTGGAGTCCAACGCGACCCTCTTCTGGGAGCACAATCAGCTCTCGCGCGCGGTGGACTACTTCCTGCGCTCCCTTACGCTCAACCAGCAGATCAACAACCTGAACGGCATTGCGGGCATCCACTCCAACCTCGCCTTCATCTATGCCGATATGGGCGAGTACCGGAAATCGTATGACTACTTTGAGCTGACGCTCGCGGTGCGCAAGCAGGCCGGCAAGCTCGAGGGGATTATCTCCGCGCTCATCAACGAGTCGGTAGTGCTCAATCAGCTTTCGCGGTTCGATGAATCGGTAGCCAAGCTCGAGGAGGCGCTTCGGTATGCCCGGCAGCTCAACAGCGAGGTGCAGATGCGCAGCGTCTACGGTATGCTGAGCGAGACCTACCAGAAGGCCGGCAATGCGGAGAAGGCTATGTATTTCTACGGGTTCTACAAGACCTTCAACGACTACGTGACCCAGAAGCGGGTAGAGAACGCGGAACTCTCGCTCGCGGAGCAGCGCCTGCGCGAGGTGAACCTCCGGCTGGATAGTACCCGGAAGGCCAATGAGATCTACCGCCAGCGCTATGAGATTGCCACCCAGCGAGAGAATCTCCAGCAGCTCACCCTAGAGCAGCAGCGCCTGCTCGATACCCTGTCTACCCAGGAGATCGCGAAGGCTTACCTCCAGAAGCTCGCCGAAACCCAGGAGAAGGAGAAGCAGATACTCGCGCTCGATAAGGCCCGGCTTGCATTCCAGCGGCTGGTGGGCATTATAGGCTCTGTGCTCCTGCTTGTGGCCCTGGCCCTTACCGTCCTATTCCTGTACCGCCGCAGTAGGGACAATAGGCAGCTCCGCCTAAAGAACGCCCAGATTCTAGCCCAATCGCAGACCATAGATGAGCAGAACGAGGTGCTTGAGGCCGGGCGAATAGTGCTGGAGAACAAGACCAAAGAGCTCCTCTCTAGCATCCGCTACGCGAGCCAGATACAACTCGCGGTGCTGGGGCATAGCACGGCGGCGCGCGAGATGTTCGCCCAGTCGTTCCGCTTTTCGCGCCCCTGCGAGGTGGTATCGGGCGATTTCTACTACTACCGTAGGCTATCGCAGGGCGATAAGCTCGTGGTGGTGGGCGACTGCACCGGGCATGGGGTGCCGGGGGCGTTCCTCACCCTGCTGGGGGTTACGGCGCTGGACCACGCGGTATTCGACCTGAAGCTGAACTCGCCCAGCGCGATCCTCAGGGAGATCGACCGCATGTTCTCTGAGATCAACCGGAATACCCAGGTGGCCATCCACTCTATGGATGTGGCGGTGTGCATCATCCGTGAGCGGCGCGGGGCCATGGAGTTTGCGGGCGCGCGGAATGGGCTGCTGGTGGTGCGCGATGGGCAGCAGGAGTTCTACCGTGGGGCGCTGGCCCTGATAGGATCCCAGAATGCGGGATTCAGCGTTATCCAGCACGGATTTACCGATAGCCTCGTCCCCCTTACCCAGGGCATGTGGTGCTATATGTACAGCGATGGACTGGCAGACCAGTTCAACGAGGAGGGCGAGAAATTCTCTTCGCGCAGGCTGCGAAACCTTTTGGCGAGCAATGCGGGCCATAGCCCTGAGGTGCAGGAGGCGGCGTTGGCCGAGGCTATAGATACCTGGATGGGCACGGAGGGGCAGGTGGATGATATGATGCTGGTGGGCTTTAGCCCGATGGTGGGGGAGGGATGAAGGGGAACGGTTGAATGGTCCCTGGAAGATCGCAGAGGCGGGGGCTCAATATCTTGCGAAAAACTCAAATTCTATCTAAAGACCTCTGCAAAACCATAAACGATGCGTCACGCTGCATTGCTACGGTCTTCATTAAATGCAAGTAATTGATTAAAAGGTTTTAATAATAAAAAGAAAAAGCGCAACAGAGAACGGCATGCGTTCGGAGCTGTTCTCAGCGCCCACTTTTCAGCGTTCCCATTCTACAGCAATCATCTTTGCAATGAAGCAATCATACATCTACGGTCTATTGGGGCTGGGCCTTCTCTGCCAACTTTGCGGGATGGCGAAAGCCCAGCAGCTCCCTCCAGCTGCGCCGATACCCTACTATAGGGACAGCACCACCGGGCGGCTCTACTGGAATAAGCATATCCCCCTGTACGTCTCGCTCAGCCCGAATGCCGACGGCTCGGGCGGTACGGTGCTCCAGAGCCATAGAACTCCGCAGTGGGGATTCCCCTTCTACCTGGACACCGAAGGGGTGAACTACATCCGCACGCGGTGGGCGGTGGATACGGCGACCCGTAGGGCTGTGCAGCCGCCTACCGAAATACTCTGGGAGGTGTACGCCGACGGCAGGCCGCCAGAATCGCGCATTGCGGTGCTGCCGCACGTGGTGCTGAAGGATGGGCGTATAGCGGTGAATGCCGAGGCTACGGCTACCCTCACATCGCGCGATGCGGTGAGCGGTGTGGGCGCTACCTACTACAGCCTGAACGGGACCGATTACCAGCCGTACTCCGCCCCCTTTGCCGTGCCGCAGGAGGGCGAATGCACAATAGCCTATTTCGCTGAAGACCATGTGGGCAATAGGGAGGCACTCCGCACCTACCAGCTGCTGGTAGACCGCAGCGCACCCACTACCGAGTGCATTCTGCTGGGGATGGTGCTTACGGACAACACGGTGGCCAAGCATACCCAGATCCGCCTACAGCCTCGCGATGCCTACTCGGGGGTTAGGCAGACGCGCTACAGGCTCGATAGCGGGGCGTGGGTCCTCTACCCACCGCGCACGCCCATCCCGCTGCTCAAAGTGCCCGATGGGCCGCACCTACTGGAGTTCCAGAGCGAGGACTACGTGGGGAACGTGGAGCCGGTCCAGCAATTCAGGTTCTACCTAGACGCCATCCCCCCCATCACCATCTCCGATGTGCTGGGCGATAGATTCGTGGTGGGCGATAAGACGTTCTTTAGCGGGCGTACCAAGATGAAGATCACCGCGGTGGACAATCGGTCGGGCGTGAAGGAGGTCCTCTACTCGGTGGACGGGGGGCCCTTTGAGCAGTACCAAGAACCCTTCTACATGCCCAATCGGCCGGGCTGGCACACTGTCCGCTACTACTCGCTGGATAGCACGGAGAATAGAACCGAGAGCCGTGATAACCAGCAGTTCCTCGAGTACCGCATGAAGGTTGATAAGATCTACGTCGATCTCAGCGGGCCTACCATCTCCTACAGCCTCTCGGGCGAGACTTTCACCCGGAACGACACAACGTTCGTCTCGCCCAGAACCACGGTTACCCTTAGGGGCTCTGATGCGGAATCTGGGCTCAACCGGCTGGTCTACACCATAGACAATGGTGCTTGGGAGAAGAGCTACTCGGCGCCCTTTGACCTCCAGGGCCTCTCCTCGGGCTTCCACCGGGTAGAGTACATAGGCTATGACAACGTGGAGAATCGGAATACCAAGACCTTTGAGGTGCTGGTGGACAATACGCCCCCAACCTTCGGCTTTGAGCTGAGCGTGGCACCCTACCAGGAGCGTAAGGGTGCTGATGGAGAGCCTATTTATCCCGCAGATGCTAAGATCTACCTCACGGCGCAAGACGGCCTCACCGGGATTCGGTCCCTGCAGTACTCGCTCAATGGGAAGCCGCTTACCAGCTATACCAAGCCTTTTGGCGGGCTAGAGCGTGGCAAGAATCGCCTGCTGGTGCGCGTGGAAGACCTAGTGGGGAACGTGCATGAGGAAATGCGATTCATAGAGGCCTACTAACGAGACCTCTGCAAAAGAGCCGCATGCGTGCCTAGAAGGGATTTGGGTTCCTTCTTGTAATGAAACATCATGTTAATCAAGCACGTACATTTATCGAAGGCCGTAGCGATGGGGCGTGCCTAGAATTGCGACGCAGCATTAAAATAACCACGATGCGGCATTATAATAATCGCGACGCAGTATTATAATAACTGCGATGCGGTATTATAATAACTGCGATGTGGTATTATAATAACT
>LIIK01000093.1 GCA_001421095.1 Candidatus [Bacteroides] periocalifornicus
CCAAGTCCTGGGAGGGCAGCATAGGAGGATGAATGTTCGTGCTTCTCACGGCCGGAGCCATTGGTTATTACGAGAATATGGGCGTCAATCTCTCCGGTTTGAGCATCGGGGAATGGTTAGGGCTAGGACTTACGATTGTATTTGCCGGCACCTGGGGCGACCTCGTGGAAAGCCTTTTCAAGCGCACGCTAGGCATC
This sequence comes from Candidatus [Bacteroides] periocalifornicus, assembly GCA_001421095.1. Lineage (GTDB taxonomy): Bacteria > Bacteroidota > Bacteroidia > Bacteroidales > CAJPTX01 > Bacteroides_D > Bacteroides_D periocalifornicus. Next base: position 198 of record LIIK01000093.1, read on the forward strand.
AAGGACAGCGGAAACATCCTTCCCGGCCATGGCGGCATGCTCGATCGCTTTGATTCTTCGCTCATGGCAATCCCCGCCGCGGTGATCTATCTTTACAGTCTAACCCTGTTCTAGTTGCAAACAGAAGAAGACCGGCGCATCGCACAAGGTCGCGCAAGAGGCTCACACGTGAGAAAAAGAATAAGCCCCGTACTGTTCATCATGAATCGTACGGGGCTTATTCGTTTCATCTAGCGACG
>LIIK01000094.1 GCA_001421095.1 Candidatus [Bacteroides] periocalifornicus
CCTGCCGCCAATGGGCAACCCGTGTCGCCCCCTTCGCGTAGGCTCTGCTCTATCGGTATCTCGCCCAAGAGCGGTACGCCGAGCTCCTTTGCAAGGGCTGCCGTCCCCCCCTGTCCGAAGAGATAGTGCTTTTGCCCATCGCCTGCGTCAAACCATGCCATATTTTCCACCATCCCCAACACGGGCACAGCAATAGCATGGTTAGAGAACATACTGAGCGCCTTCTGCGCATCTGCCAACGCGACCCGCTGCGGCGTACTCACCACCACGGCGCCACTCAGCGAGAGCTCCTGCGTCACGGTCAGGTGTACGTCGCTCGTCCCTGGAGGCATGTCTATCAGCAAGAAGTCTAGTTCGCCCCACAGCCCCATGTGAATGAGCTGCTTAAGGGCATTCGAGGCCATCGGACCACGCCAAACGAGCG
>LIIK01000044.1 GCA_001421095.1 Candidatus [Bacteroides] periocalifornicus
CTCCCTGCGCCGGTGGTGGCCAGCCTCAAGCGGATCAAGGATGCCAACCGCTACAACCCCCGGGTGCTCAAGGCCGTGGAGACGTTCCTAGAGAAGATCGACCAGTCGCTCCTCGGAAAGCTCGCGGACGTTCCGGGGTTTGACAAGGTGCTGGAGGACATGGCCCAACAGGGTGGCAAGTTCGTGGGGGGGCGATTCCTGCTGGAGTATTTCGCGCAGCTGGCCGACCAGTTCGATGATCTGGCCTTCGAGGTGTCGACCGCGCTGGTGGTGAACGGCAGGAACGTCGGGCGGATCTACGATGCGGTCGTCCACATCGGGGGGCGGGAGATCCGCTTTGAGCTCAAGTGCTGGTCGCGCTGGGCCCACTGGTCCGACGGAGCCTTCCGCGGGCAGTTCCTCAAGGACCTCGCGTCGATGGCGAAGGGGAATCCCGTCAGGTGGGTCTTCGACGGCTCGAAGCTCGACCGGGCCACCGTCAAGCGGCACGTGCTAGAGGCCCTGCGCGAGCTGGGGTTCCGCGGGAAGGTGGATCGCCTGCTACTGGACAATAAGGAGGCCGAAAAGAAACTGAAAGACATACTAGAAAGGGAAATCCAGAATTCAACGCAGCTGATCGAGGCCCTAGAAAGCGATCAGGTGTTCGACATCATATTCGAAATCGCAGAGTAGCCATGTATGAGCCAATATGTCGGAGGCCATCGAGCCAGATGTTTATCTTTGACAGCCGGATCTTCATCCTGGAGGCGTGGGACGACCGCCCGCAACGGCACGCCCACGAACTCTCATTGGATGGGGACGTGCTGTCGGACATCCACCTCCCGGACGAGCACCTCAGCACCATCGGGCAGGAGTATGGGCAGTGGATGATCGCGTACAACGACCGAACCCGCGGTCGGGAATGGCTCACCGTTTTCTCCCTGGCGGGAGAATCCCTGGTGTCCATTGACGGGCTGGAGGGTTTCCCCCAGGTGATTCCACGGGGGGGGCACGAGTACTACCTGCTGGGGCGGCACCTCGTCCGCTACGATAGCCAGACCCTACAGCACGAGGACCTGGGGCTCGCCCCGTGGGATCTCCCCATCTACCGCGGCGCGTGCGGGGGGCTTCACTTCCTCACGGAGGCCTGGCAGACCCGGCTCCTCGCCCTGCGGGATGCGGGGGGGCGGGGGCTGGAGGAGGTCTGGCGGATCGACTTCGCCGAGAGCGACCGGCATGTGGGGTGGCAGGGCCGGGTGCCCGGGCAGGTGAACTTCCTCAACCTCTACGGGGATGACGCCTGGATCTCCACGCACGTGCGCACCTACCGGGTGGATATCCGCACGGGGCAGATTCGCGCCGTGCGGGCGCGCTTCCTGCCGGAGTTCCTGGTGGAGGGGGGCATCGGCTACGCCCTCTGCCCCGGGGAGTTCCGCGCCATGGACATGGCCCGCGGCATCCTGCTGCGCGAGGGGCCGCGGCTGTCCTTCCCCCTGGGGGGGGAGGCGCTCCGCTGCGGCTTCGAGGATCTACTCGTGCGGGACGGGATCCTCTACGTCTCGGTGTCGCTGTGGTCCAGCGGGCTATACCTGCTGGCGGCCTTCGATGTGCAGGCGGAGCGGTTCGTGTGGCACGATGCCTGGGGCGGTTGGCCCATCCGCTCGGTGCATATCCTCGGGGATCGTCTGATCGCCGACAGCCGGGACGAGGTGCGCATCTACGCGCGGGAGTAGGGCCCACAGCCCTTCGTGGCGATGGTGTCCCGAGAGATGGACTGGGAAGGGGGTATGAAGGAAAAAATCCCAGTGAAGACTATTATGAAGAGGAGGCTGCGCAAATGGGTTATTACAGCGGGCATCTCGATCACCTGCCTAGGCGCTTGGCTCTGTGCCCACTTCTGGCGAGACATGGTCTCCTCCCCCTTAGAGTTCTACGTACTGGAGGAGGCTTCATATTCCTACAAAAGGGAGGCTGCGAAAAAACTGTACTCATCATTTGGATGGAGCGGAGCATACGATCCCGACTCGAGGATGCCTTTGGCGCAGCGTACAGTTGAACACTTTGCTAACATATCGTTGCTATTTTGTGTGCTACTACCGTGAAACGAGATACCTAACCTGCAATTTCAAGGAGGGGAGTGAATACGACTCAGCCTATAGTGCCTGGGACAATATTTTTACGAAAGTTTCTGGCTATATTTGTACCTCTTTCCAGTGAAAAAAAAACTAAAGCTTATGCCTGATAGCGTCATAGAATCGCGCGCTGAGTCAAAATGCGCTCCCGATAGTAGCAAATTGGGTAGGGAAGTGAAAGGAAATCGAGTGGCTTTAAAATCCCTGTTGCAATGGGGGCTATATTTCGGCCTACTAATCGTTATCGGTTATGTTTTGGCATGGATAGTATACTATTTCACAGCTGATTAGTGGTATTCCCAAATTAGAATGAGCTCCCTTTGCGCATCCAAACTGCATGCCTGAAAAGAGGGATGGGTGCTATGCTCTGCTATCTACGAAAGCAAAAATCCCTATTTTTAGGGATTGCCCAAACAAACGAATAGCCCGACCTTTGCGGTGTAAATTAACACAATCACAGAGTTCGAACATGGAAAAGGTAGGAATCTTCTTTGGGTCGTCGACAGGAAATACGGAATCGGCAGCTGAAGCCATAAAAGGGCTGCTAGGCAACGCTGAGCTCTTTAATGTAGCCGACACCAAGGCTGCCAAGATGGCGGAGTTCACAAACCTGATTATCGGCACAAGCACTTGGGGTGTTGGTGACCTCCAGGATGATATGGAAGGCTTTGTGAGCGATATGGCCAGCGTAGATCTGAAAGGTAAGAAAGTGGCTCTTTTCGGATTAGGCGACCAGAGTTCGTACGGCGACACCTACTGCGATGGAATGGGCAAGGTATACCAGGCTCTGCAAGGTAAAGGCTGCGATGTTATAGGCTTTATGCCCACTGCTGGATATGAGTTTGATGCCTCAGTTGCTGTGGATGGAGGCGAGTTTGTCGGCCTAGCGCTTGATGCTGACAATCAGGGTGAAAAGACTGACGAACGAATCAAGACTTGGGTAGCTAAGATTCAGAAGGAGTTTAAGTAGGCTGCGTAGGGTGTGTGTATCATTGAGAGTGCAGCACCCGTCCTCTTTTTGGTTAACTGCAAGTGCCTGCCCAGCTTGAGGGTGGGCACTTTTTTACAATGCGGAGGCACCTCGTTTCTTCAAGGGAATGGGGCAGTTCGTATAATCGTTTTCAGCTGCAGCCCGAGTAAGGGCAGATTACATTCTTCTTCTCGAAGTAGCATGAGTATCAATTTCAAGATCCTGTGCCACCATGTGTATGAGTTCCATAAAGGCTTACGCCAGCTGGTGCTCCATACCCTACCCGCCTCCGAGTTGGGCGAGGCTGCTTTATTCTTGCAGGATAAGGGAATAGCCTATTGGGCGCAGCCAGTGGGACCTCTGAAGTATAACCTCTATTTCGGTCATCCTGCGTGTGTGCAGATTGCACGCTCTTTTGGACAGGTTGGTCTACAAGAGCTTAGCGATGAAGAGGACTTCATTTTGGGTACAATGCTGGGGTACGACCGGCTACAGCAGTGCCAGAGATACTTAAGTAGAAAGGCGAAGCGTCTGTCGAATCCCAGGGGCTCGACCTCTACACCCAACTGTGCCACTGGGGGATTGAGTCCGCAAAATATCCTCAAAAGTGTACCTGAGGATGCAGCCTGATCCAACCTGTACGGGAAGAACAGGGTTTGGTGCAATCAGAATAATAAACTACCTTTGCCAAGTAGCATTCGGGCTAATGCCCCTTCTACAGCTATTGGTATTCAAGATCTTAACTAGCACAACGGCAAATGGAATTTACGGTATCGAGTAGCGTGCTGCATAGGCACCTAAGCATTGTGAATCGAGTGGTAACGGGAAAATCAACCCTGCCGATTCTCGATTACTTCCTCTTTTCGGTGGATGAGGGTAAATTACGGCTTATGGGGTCTGATCTGGAGACCACCATTACCACAACTCTCCCGTTGAATGATATGATGGCGGCAGGACAGGTTGGGGTGCCAGCCCGCTTGCTGATTAGCACGCTCAAGGAGTTTCCTGACATGCTCCTCCACTTCAAGGTGGATGATTCCACGCACTCGATAAGTGTGGAGTACGAGTCCAACAGCCGGAAGGGTGCTTTCGACTTGGTAGGTGCTGATGCCGAGGAATTTCCGCAGCTACCAGAGGTTGGCCAAGGGCAGAAAACCGAGATTGAGATTACCACGGAAATCCTGGTGCAAGGATTGGCAAATACCCTGTTCTCTATGGGTACATCTAATCTCACGGCGCACCTTTTCGGCGTGCTATTGGAGGCAAAGCAAGAGCATCTCCGCTTCGTAGCAACTGACTCTAGCCGCATTTCCTGCTATACGAGGACAGACGTACACCCCGACGGTGTGATGAGCGTTCTGCTTCCAGGGCGTCCGGCCCAGATGCTCGGTAGCGTTTTTGGCAAGGCGGGCGACCCGTTGAAAATCGCATTTGATGAACACAACCTGGTCTTCACTACAGATACCGTGCAGGTGATCTGTCGCCTTACAGAAGCGCATTTCCCCGATTACGAATCGGTTTTTCCGAAAAACAACAATTTCAAGCTCCTAGTGGATCGCGAATTGCTACATAATGCCATTCGCCAAGTATCTCCATTCTCCAACCAGGGTACGAATCTTGTTGCGCTTGAGATGCATAATGACCAGCTCACAGTGCGCTCGAATAACTTTGAGAATCGTAACAGGGCCTTTCAAACAATCCCTTGCGAATATGACGGAGAGGAGCGGACAGTAGGATTCAGAACCCACTTCCTCACAGAACTCTTGCAGGTAATATCATCGCAAGAGGTGGTTTTCTATCTGGCGGAGAACGTGCAGTCTAGCGTACTTGTTCGCCCCACGGTGAATCCGAGTGAGGCAGAAGATCTACTTATGATAGTGATGCCTTCATCGCTCGACAGCTATGGCTATAATGCCTACGCCACCGATGGGGAAGAGCAGGGATAGGCTACTGAGAATCGTTATTTTTCCAGGAGAATCCTAGTTGCGGCCCCCACAGCATCGCGACAAAAGGACGAAGGTACCCCCATAGAGAGCGCACGGTCTACCCGAAAAGAAGGAGTGAGCCGTGCGTTTTTTTTGTATCCACACCTACTCGTAGCCATCAATATTTGATTCTATTTCTTACTGTTTTACAGCTATTTGCTGGGAAAACCTATGAACTTTTCTCGATTCCTTGGCTATTGGTTTGGTTATTTCATGCATTTGGATTACCTTTGAACTCCGAAATCTATCGTTTACATTCCCCAAATGTAAAAGCGTAGGCCATGTTGCAGACTCCGTACCGAATCGCCCCGTCGTCTACAACTCCCGAGGTAGCATTTGACCCTGACAGAGGGTCGCTTAGACTATCGGGATTGTCTATGCCTGAGAATGTTACCGCATTCTACGGCCCTGTACTCGAGTGGGTACGTGAGTATGCGCAAGCACCTGCGCCCCACACGCAGGTTACTATCGATCTGGCATATTTTAATACGGCTACTTCCAAGGTTCTTCTCGAATTCTTCGGCGCCATGCAGGATATGGCCGATGCTGGGCATGATGTTGGTATTCGCTGGTATTATAATCAGAACGATCTCGATATGCGAGATGCAGCGGAAGACTACGCAATACTCCTCTCAACGCCTGTAGAAGTCCTTCCTAAAGATGACGAGGGGACGATGAAGGGGTAACCCTTAAGCCACTTTAGCACAGAGCATTTTGTAGCTTGAGTTGGCTGGGACTGAGGAGGATCTTTACCAGCTACCCGCTACGGAAAATCATAAGCAGTCTGAGCTAGCCATAGTTCTCGTACACGGCGCATTGTCGGGACGGTCTAGAACTGGTTATTATTGCCTTAGTATTTCTTTGTTATGGATTACAAAACACACCGATCCATCCGTTCATTTCTCCCTAAAGAGGTTGCACCAGCACTCTTGGAATCCATTGTTGCTACGGGGGCTCGCGCCTCTAATACGGGGAATATGCAAACCTACTCTGTGGTTATTTCTAGAACCCAAGAGGAGAGAGCCGCCCTTGCCCCACTGCACTTCAACCAGCCAATGGTCTTGCAGGCGCCGTTGCTTCTAACGATATGTGCTGATTTCAATCGTTTTTCCTCTTGGTGTACCCTGCGAGGCGCAAAACCAGGATACCTAAATCTAATGGGGTTGCTTGCGGGCACTACCGATGCCATGCTTTTTGCGCAAAATATGGCAGTGGCTGCCGAAGAGAGCGGATTGGGCATCTGCTATCTTGGAACCACCCTCTACAGTATGGAGGCGATGTGCCAGCAGCTTAAGTTGCCCCGTGGTGTTGTGCCCATTGTGGCTATGGTTATGGGGTATCCTGCTGAAGAACCGCAGCTTACAGAACGAATCACACCCAGTGCCCTTATTCACTACGGTTCTTACCAGCAATACACCCCCCAGCAGCTAGAAGCGATCTATCAGCCTATAGAAGAGTTGCCTGCTAATATTCAGTACGTTAAAGAGAATTCCAAGCCTTCATTGGCACACGTATTCACCGAGGTTCGTTACCGGCCTGCACTGTATGCCGAGCTCTCGGGGCAAATAGCCGAAACCCTTAGAAAGCAGGGTTTTGAGATTTAGAGTCTATAAAGGGCTTCCTGCCCTTGCACGGATATCTAGCCTACGCACCATAGGGCTGGGTATCCTATTTTTTTTGCTGTGTGCAGCCTCTGGTGGTGCTGCTGTGAGAGCTGTTTCTGGTGGCAAACTGAATAGCTTTGGAGTCCTTGGCCAGCCCGATAGTCTGCACTGGGAAATCCTCACGAGCTGCTGCCCTTGGCTGAATCGAGATTCTACATGTACCTATTCTCAGCTCAGCCGTTGTCGAGACAGCCTCCATGCACTCGGTTATCTCGAGGCCTCCTTCGACTCCTTGCAGCCTGATAGTTCCAATCTTTACTACCGACTTTCTGCCTTTCACTTGGGGAGGCTATATAGAGTAACCACTCTACCAGATAGCCTTTTGCCTTTTGGGCAAGATTCTACACCGTACTACTTTCGGTATCTTACGCCATCCACACTTCCAAGGCTTGCCCTGCGTTTAGCCCAAGACTCATCGCTAGCCCTGCCTGAAAGCACCATTTTATCAGTAGCTGCAAGGAATAAGGACTCGTTTATTTACACACTTTGTACCTCAGTCTCCCCCCAGCAATACCTCAAGCTTTACCAGATAGATATCGCGGGCGTATTACCCAAAGAGCGCCGTTGGCTTACGACCAAATTGGGGCTGCATTTGGGTGATTCGCTCACCGACTCCCAGCTTCAAAGAATCGGAGTGCTTGCTCAGGAGATTCCCTACTTATCGCTAGCCGCCCCAGTACGCTTTGATTATACCGCCCAGGGTGTTACTTTGCATTTGGCCTTTTCACGACGAAGAGCTTCAAACCTTGACGGGATTATAGGGTTTAGCCCAGCTTCTACAGGCGATCAGTGGGGCAAGTGGTACGGGAATATACACACAAAACTCCTTAACGTCTGCCGATTTGGTGAATCCCTAGAAGCGACTTGGCGTTCTGATGCAAAGGGGGGAACCCAGGCTAATCTATCCGTTGACTATCCATTTATCCTAGCTAGCAGCTGGGGGGCGAGCCTTTCGGCAGATTGGATTCGATTGGATAGTCTGAACCAACGTGCTGCCCTACACCTTACTGCCAGCTATGCGCTTTCAGCCAGAACCACCCTTTATTGCGGTTACGAGTGGGCTGAAACCCAAGGTGGAAATCTGGCTGATACCGCTAAAATACACACACTCAGTACCATTATAAATTCATCATCAGCTTACAATCCGTCCATAATTTCCCGTACAGTAGGTATTCGATTGGGCTATGACTACCGAAGGGTGAATTATTCCACCCCATGGAATGATGGCTATTTCTTTCTGACCATTGCTTCAGTTTCCCGCCGTAGGGTTGGCGATGGTACGCCGCATTCTACACTACGCCTGGCAGTCGATTGTGGGCAGAGCCAACCCATTGGATTGCACGGCTTGGCCTTCAGGATAGCTGGGAGTGTACGTAGCTACGCCCTTTTGGCCAAGGGAGTACAACCGCTCTTAGCCGAAATCTACCGCCTTGGAGGAACTCGCAGTCTCCGAGGTTACCCTGAAGCGAGCCTGATTGCCCAGCACTACGCTACCTTGAGCTTAGAACCAGAGTGGCGTTTGGCAAGTTGGGTTGCTATTGGCCTGTTGGCTGATTACGCCGTGCTACTACCAGCGCGCACCTGGGAGCAAAAGCAGCGCAATCCCTCTAATTACCTCGGGGTAGGGGGCGGTATGCGGATCAAGGTGCGTCCTGGGGAATTTCGGTTTTGGCTCGCAAAGGGGTACAGTCTTCCGCAATTCACCGCTACGAGAGGGGTACTCCTTCACCTACAAGCAGGCTTTAGTTTCTGAGTTGGAATCAGATCCTAATTCTCCCTATCAGGGGGGCTAGTCGTTGCCAACATACTCCACTCTCTTGGCCCCCAGAGCCTTTCCTTGCCAGGCGTCTAGCCTTTCCAGCTGTTCCTCAAAGCGTTTCAGCACAGCGTCATTGCGTATCAGCCCCCAGTGGGGAGCTATGAGGTAGGCTGGCGGTGCTTCAGCTGTAACCCTTTCGAGCGCAATGCCTGCGGGGATATGCGGTACTAGTCGCCCCAGAAGCTCCATGTAACCCTCAAGCGTGAAGAGCTTCACAGAACTTGGATTCTCTGCCCATTCTTGGGCTAGAGCCGTCCCCTTAAGCACTTGTAGCTGATGGAGTTTCAGGCTGTTTACAGGGAGTTCACACACCTGGGCTATACTCTCAAGCATCATGGGCACGTCCTCTCCTGGTAGCCCGAGTATCAGATGGACTCCCACATGCAACCCAGCCTCTGCCAATTGCACTATCGCATGCCTACTCTCTGACCACCCATGACCTCGGTGTACCCTCTCAAGGGTTTCGCTGTGGATGCTCTCTACACCTAATTCCGTGAATACTAGGGTATTTTTATTTATTTCTTCTAGTAGATCTATAACTTCCTCCGAAAGGCAATCTGGCCTAGTCCCTACCACCAACCCTACTACGCCTGGGAATGATGCAGCCTCTAAGAACAGGCTACGTAGCTTCTCAATCGGAGCGTATGTATTCGTATAGGCCTGGAAATAAGCCAAATAACCCTTAGCCCTCCGGTAGCGCACAGCGTGGAACTCCACCCCCTCGCGCAGCTGTTGGGTTACGCTTTTGCTGGGTTCACAGTAGCTGGGATTGAAGGCCGCGTTATTGCAGTAGGTACAGCCACCAGAGCCAGATCGCCCTTGGCGATGTGGGCAGCTAAAGCCTGCATCTATAGTCAGCTTCTGTACCCGCCCCCCAAAGAGCTGGCGGATGTACTGCGTATAGGAGTAGTACCGCTGCTCATTGCCCCAAGGGTAACGGTATCGTATATCGTTGGTTTCCAAATTGATTCCTTCGTCGGGCATGCGCCATCCAGCCGTTCAAAAGTTCGCTAGAGGGCTATTCCTCTATGCCAGTAGAAAAACTGTGAATCAGCTTTACTATTGCTGAGCTATTAGTATGGTAATCAGAGTTCTCATATTATTGATATTCTTCCTCTTCTTACCCCGCAAGGTTACGCTATATTAGATCCCTACGATTTCGCATTCAGTCCGTCGGTTCTTGGCGCGGCCCGAGGGGGTATCGTTGGTGGCAACAGGATGTTCCATTCCATAACCAACGCTTTGGAGGCGGCTGGAGGCTATACCCTGACTCTGGAGGTAGGCCGTTACGCTATGAGCTCGCCGTTTGGATAGATCCAGATTGTAGGATTTGTCCCCTACGTTGTCAGTATGTCCTGCCACACGGACTTTGAGATTGGGGTGCGCCTTGAGCAGAGCCACCCACCTATCGAGCTCGATGTGCGAGGCAGGCTGCAATACGTCAGAATCTGTATCGAAAAACACGTTGTTCAGCGTTAGTTTGGCCCCTTTACGAATTGGGATGAGGCGTATGTGCTGCTCCTGCGGGGTTTCGGCCTGGTGGACATTTTGCAGGTCGAAATGCACTGATTGGTCCAGATATCCCTTGAATGTGGCGAATAGGGCATACTGTCGCCCCACAGGGAGGCACACGTCAAAGAGCCCATCATCGCTAGCTACTGGCTGCATGATCTCTTCACCCGTGAGGAGATCTACCAGCTGGCAGCGTGCCGCAAGCGGAGCACCATTGCTGGCATCCTCTACAATCCCCCTAAGGTATGACACCGGGGTAGGGCTTAGTGTGTCTGGAAGCGTGAACCGATATATATCGAGCCCATTGCTGGCATTACGGTTAGAGGCGTAGTAGGCCTCATGTCCATCGGCACTTACTATTAGCCCCATGTCGGTGCTGGGAGTATTTATCGGGAAGCCTAAATTACGGGGGGAGCCCCATGCAGTATCATTTCGGCTACGCCGCGCTACAAAGAGGTCGAGGTCGCCAAGCCCTGGATGCCCGTTGCTTGCGAAGTAGAGCGTGTGATTGTCAAAGTGGATGAAAGGCGACTGTTCGTCGGCAAAGGTATTGATATTCGGCCCGAGGTTAACGGGAACTGCCCACTTACCAGATTCATCCCGTGTGCTACACCAGATATCGTATCCCCCATACCCTCCCTTGCGGTTGCTGGCGAAGTAGAGCGTGCGTCTGTCAGGCGATATCGAAGGTTGCTTGCTGCTCACACCCTTCAGGTTGATTGGGCTTGGCAGCACTTGGGGTTCGCCCCAGTGCCCATTGGGTAGGCGATCTGTGTAGTACAGCCTGCAAGGGCCGCTACACCGGGTAAAGTACATACGTTTCGCATCGCTATCCATGCTTTGCGCCCCCTCATTCTGGTCGCTGGTTACGGGAGCGCCGAGATCATGGGCCGTTTCCCAAGGGGCTGTAGTGCTGGAGCGTTTCGCCAGGTAGATATCCTCCTGTAGTGGCGTTAGTTGCCTTTTCCCGCCCCTATCGATAAGCCGAGTGAACGAGAGGCGCAGCCCATCGCCAGATATAGATGGGAAGTATTCATCTAGCCGGGTATTGACCCCTTCACCCAGGGGTTCGGGGTTGATATCTACTGGATGGCTCAGTGCCCAGCGTGCGTAGCGGCTACTCTCGAGGATAAGTTGTGCCATTCGTCGCCGATCATCCCGTTCGCCCGGGAGGGCTAGGTAGCGCATTGCATACGTCTCGCATTCGGGGTATTTACCGCTGTAGAATCCTGTGCGAGCTGCATCGAGGAGGGCTTTGAGGTACACAGTGCTGTCTATTGCTATCGCCCGTGCATTCGCCTCGAAAGCTGCGGGAAAGTCGTGCCGGTTCTCCTGGAGCTGCGCCAGTAGCAGGTATGATTCCGCAAAGCGATCATCGGCCTGCTGCGCGCGGTAAAGCGCATTTATCGCCTCCCCATTCTGTCCTCTTTGGTAGAATTCTAGGGCCTGTTCGTACGCACTTATGGCCGCCTTGCTGCGCGTGGAGTACTTGCGTGCCGGCTGAGCGCCCGCCCAGTGCGTAGCCATGAGCAGCACGGTGAATGCTAATACAATCTGGCAGCGAAGCGTGCCGCCAGCACCATTGAGTAGTACCATACGCAAACAGCGAGAAGGAGCGCTACCAAGGCCACTGCCGCCATTTTGCGCTCGCAGGTTCATTCGGTGTGCTACATTTTTAGCCCACACCATTCAGCTTACGTTAATGTGAAGGAATGGGCTGTTGAACCGAGCCATATCCGATAATCACCAGCACGGAATCCTTCGTGGAAACCACCTGGGCGTAGAAAGAACGCTGTAGGCGGGGGTGTAGGTATATGTAATGGAAAATGTAGAGGGTAGGGGAGATGCTGAGCAACGCACGTGCTCTCGCTCTTCTCTCCGCCGAAAGTTGCCCTCCTCCCTCTCGCCCTTCGTGCATCCAGCCTGCCAACTTGCGATTTCCCGCTTTCAGGCAGAGGGTACACCTCCACCGCGGGCATCATCCCGTTCTCCAGCTGAAATTAACCGAATCCTCCATTCTACATGCTCCCCTATACGCCCATCACAGCCTCTAGCAGAGCCTGGCATCTTTTGCCCCCGGCAGCCTGGCTAGCCTCCCATCCTTGGTATGCGCACTGCACGCCCACGTAGTACTTGATCTTGGGTTCTGTGCCCGAGGGACGCGCAGTTATCAGGCTTCCTGCATCCGTGAATATCTGCAGCACATCGGACTGCGGTATTAGCACTCCATCGGCATTCACCTCGTTCTCTAGGTAGTCCACCACCCGCACCACCTTTTCACCTGCTAGGGCAGTGGGGCGTTTTTCCCGCAGCCGTTTCATTCTTTGCGCTATCTCCTCTCTGCCCGCTTCACCCTCAAGCACTAGCGAGCGTTGCTCTTCGCGCCAGTAGCCGTAGGTGCTGTAGAGTTCTTCCAGCAGCCCTACTAGGTCTTGTCCTCGCTCGCAGCACCATGCCGCCATCTCAGAGAGCAGTCCGCATCCCTGTACAGCATCTTTATCGCGCACAGCAGTGCCAGCTAGGTAGCCGTGGCTTTCCTCTGCGCCGAATATGAAGCGGTTAGCATTAGGCTCCGCCTGTATCCAGTGGGCTATGTATTTAAACCCTGTGAGTACCTCCACCACGCCCACCCTGTAGGTAGCGGCCAGCGCATCGAGCATGCGTGTGGTAACCACGGTGCGGACTATCTGCCCCTTTTTGGGCAATTTCCCCTTCTCCTTGAGGCTTTTCAGGGTATAGTAGGCCAGCAGCACTGCGATCTGGTTACCATTGAGGCGTTCGTACTCGCCATCAGGTCTGCGGACGTAGGCCCCAAGCCGGTCAGCATCGGGATCTGTTCCCATCACCAGCACCGCCTTGGTCTGGTTGGCAAGCTGTAGCGCAAGGTTCATGGCATCGGGATCCTCTGGATTGGGACTCTGCACCGTGGGGAAGTTCCCGTCTGGATCGCGCTGCTTGGGTACCACCTGCACATTGGCGAATCCCATACGCTTGAGGAGCTGCGGTACTAGCGCCCCCCCCGTTCCGTGGATTGGCGTGTACACTATCGGCATCTTGGCCTGCGCCCGTACGCACTCAGGATGGTGGAGCCCCTGGAGTATTGTGTTTAGGTAAGCCTCATCTATGCCTGGGCCTAGGGTTATCACCTGCCCCTCGGCGGGCACACGCTTACTATTCGCCTCATTTTTAACGGTAGCCACTGCGGCCATAATACCAGCATCGTGCGGGGCTACCACCTGCCCGCCGTCAGCCCAGTAGACCTTGTAGCCATTATACTCCTTGGGATTATGCGAGGCTGTAATCACCACACCCGCCTGGCAGCGCATCACCCGTACAGTGAAGCTGAGCTGTGGGGTAGGGCGTTCGCCGCGCATGAGGTAGACCCGCACCCCATTCACTGCGAGCGTATTGGCCACCTCTTGGGCAAACTTCTGGCTATTATTACGGCTGTCATACGCTATGGCCACCCGGAGCTCCTGCGCCTCGCCGTAGATGCTGCGGAGGTAGCTCGCCAGCCCGAGCGTTACACGGCGGAGCGTGTAGATGTTGACCCTATTGCTCCCTGCCCCCATGAGGCCGCGCAGCCCACCCGTCCCGAAGGCCATATCGCATCGGAAAGCCTCCTGCAATCCCTCAAGGTCGTTGTCTATCAGCCATTGGACCTCCTCGCGCGTTCGGGGATCGTACTCAAAGGCCAGCCATTCCTTCACCCGAGCCCGCACCTCTACGGGTAGTTGATTGAACTCCATATACTGCATTTTACCCCAGTGGTATACGGGGCGTATTCCGCAGCGAAGGTAGCACTTTTTCCTAGCACAGCCAAGCCGTATTTTGCACTTTTCTCCTATCATCCTATCCCACAAACACATCATGCGCCGTTTTTTCCAGAGATTACCTCCGCATCCCTACACTTTAAACGCTGAATAGGGGTTTCTGCCCCAGCCGGGCTGCGGTTGTACCCCTCGCTTTAGTAGCGACGTGGTGCGCCGCGTCGCGATTAAGAATTCCCCGCATCTCGATGAATCAATCCCCCTTCGCGATTGAGCGCATGGTCGCCCCCGTTTTTGTAGCGACGTGGCGCGCCTCGCCCCTGCATTGGGAGACCGCCGCAAAAAACATTAATTTTGTCCACTACGCCTAATGCGACAAGCAATAGCATCCCCGCCAACGCCGACTGTAGGGGCGGGGTCTTCGCAACGCGAAGATTTCCCCGCCCGTCTGGTTCACCATACACGCATACCATCTTCGCAACACGAAGATTCTCCCGCCACCATAAATGTATACCATCCATATTATCGCATAGTGGCGATGCCGAGCGTAGCGTGTGCCCGCCCTTACTCGATCTGGCAATCCCCCTCCTGGTTAGAGATCCCAGGCCCCTAACGCTTGCAATTTCAAATTTTTCCCCTACCTTTGCCGTGTGAATCAATCGGATTCTTGCGATTTGCTCCGCCATTAGCTAGCTGCTACACAGCGAAGTAGCTACAGCTACCGCAACGCACCAATTCCCATTTTCTCCCTAGCAAACCAGCAGTTTTATCCACTTTTTTCTTTGTTTTACTTATTTCTATGCAATCACGTTTCGGGAAATACGATCTGATGCGTATGCTACTCGCCGACTTGCGAGAGCTCGGGAAGGGCATGCAGATTCGCCGTGTGGAATCGCTAAAGAAAGACGATCTGGTCAACAGCCTTCTGGATCGCCAGGCCACCCTCTCAGATGCAGAGATGCGGCCTATCTACCAGCTTTTCAGCGAAATCCAATCCCGTTCTGGGCGGGATACCCAGGGTTCCACACAGGCCAAGTCCACCCCTCAGCAGGTGAATGCGACCCCACCACAGCCACAGGCCAACACCGCGTCCCGGCAGGGCGCGCAGCCGGCCAAGTCAGAAACCCCTACCGTTTCCCCTGCGCCCCAAGCGCAGGCCTCCAGCACCCCAATCCAGCGCAATGCTGAGCGGGCTGGCTCTGCCGATTCTCCGCAACGCACCCGCGAATCCCGCTCCAGCCGTCAGCACCCCAAGGCGCAATCCCGACAGCCCGAGCGAAACGCGAATAATGCAGGGATTCCCGGCAGGGGAAAAACGCTGCAGCCCGGCTTACGCACCGATACTACCCCAGAGCCGCCTCGCCTTTTTGCCCCTCAAGCAGAGGCCAAAGCTGGCAGCGCGTCCGTTATAGCCACCACCGGCCGAAGGGAGCAGCCGCACGCTGAGGCCGCGCAGAGAACCCCGCAGCATACACCTGCGACGGGCAATGCTAGCAAAGCGAACCTACCTGGCGCGGAGGCCTCTTCCCCATCTGATACGCCTGCCGTACCCTCGCAGCTGGATAACGAGCGGGGCGAATCTAAAAATAGCCGTCGGAAAAAGCGCAAAGGCAAGCAGGCCGAGCATTCAGACACTAAGCCTGAGGCCGCCGCAGCCGCACCAGGGGCTACCCAGCATCAGCCCCAAAAGCCCACCGTGGAGTTTGCGGGCATCATAGAGGCTACAGGGGTACTCGAGCTGCTGCCCGATGGCTACGGATTCCTCCGCTCGGCCGATTTTGATTACCTCACATCGCCCGATGACATCTTCGTATCAGGCTCTACGGTAAAGCAATACGGGCTCCGGATTGGGGACACCGTCACCTGCACCGTCCGCCCTCCCCGCGATGCCGAGAAGTATTTTTCACTCGATAGGGTATTGAAAATCAACGGGAAGCTCCCAGAAGACATTCGTGATCGCACCCCGTTCGACTACCTCACCCCACTATTCCCGAACGAGAAATTCACCCTGCTGAATAGTAGGAACGACAGCCTCTCCATGCGCATTGTCGACCTCTTCGCCCCCATCGGCAAGGGGCAGCGCGGCCTTATAGTAGCGCAACCAAAAACCGGGAAGACGATCCTCCTCAAGGAGCTGGCCAACGCCATAGCTGCCAATCATCCAGAGGTATACATGATCGTCCTCCTCATCGATGAGCGCCCAGAGGAGGTAACCGACATGGCCCGTAGCGTGAATGCCGAGGTGATAAGCTCCACCTTCGACGAGCCGGCAGACCACCACGTGAAGGTGGCCAACATGGTGCTGGAGAAGGCCAAGCGCCTAGTAGAATGCGGGCACGACGTGGTGATACTCCTCGACTCCATCACCCGCCTCGCGCGCGCCTTTAACACCGTCGCGCCCGCCTCGGGCAAGGTGCTCTCTGGCGGGGTAGATGCCAATGCGCTGCAAAAGCCCAAGCGATTCTTCGGCGCTGCCCGTAACATAGAGCAGGGCGGTTCGCTCACCATCCTCGCCACCGCGCTTATCGATACCGGGAGCAAGATGGACGAGGTGATTTTTGAGGAATTCAAGGGCACGGGCAACATGGAGCTACAGCTAGATCGCAAGCTCTCCAACAAACGGATTTTCCCAGCCGTGGACATCACCAGCTCCTCCACCCGGCGTGATGACCTGCTACTCGATAAGGATACCCTCGCCAAAGTCTGGATTCTCCGCAAGGTTCTCAGCGAGATGAGCGTAGTAGACGCCGCGCAATTCATGATAGACCGAATGGCAAAAATCAACTCCAACGAGGAGTTCCTCCGGAGCATGAAGAGCTAGCCCCCAAAAACCTCTCGGTTTTCATTCCTATGTAGACGATCCCAAACGGGGTCGTCTTTTTTTTTCGCGTAAATTTTTTGGCCGTTGGTAAAAAAATGCGAGGCGCAGTGTGAGGTACTCGCGTATTCCACCACTTCTCGTTTTCAGCTGTTTAAGCCCAGATATCCCTATTCTAAAGCCTTTGGTAAAAATAATGCGCGCCAAAAGCCCCTTCTCCATCCCCCGTAAGCTGCCTAACTTTGTACCCAGTTTTGCCTGTAGAATCTTTGGACATGCGCTTCTCCTCTGCGCGAAGGCCGAGGTGGTGGAATCAAAAACCACCAGGCCAGGGGAGAGCTCCTCTAGAGTTTTGCGGGGAGAGCCGGGAGAGTCCAGCCCTCCATAGAAAAAACGGCGCGATACCGAAAAGCGAAACGAGTAGGACGTTCATCTAAACAACAGCAAGATGAAAGCGCTAAAGATGACCCTAGCAGCTGCTGCCATAGCCACGGCGGCTCTGCTCTCAAGCTGCAGTATCACCCTCCCGGTAGCCGCCACCAGCAACCCGGTGGGCAAGAAGGTTGGAACTGCTAGCGGCACAACCATCCTGCACTTCCTGGCCTTCGGTGTTGATGCCAGCATCCAGACCGCAGCCAAGAATGGCGGCATCACCAAGATCTCTACGGTGGATTTCCACACCAAGGACATCCTGGGCATTGTGCAGACCCATGAGTGCATCGTAACAGGGCAATAATCCCAGAAGATTTCCTCGGGGGCATAGCGCGCATGCCCCCTTTTTTTATACCCTGAAAATGCGATGCGGCACGTCGCTACAAAGACCCGAAAGACCCAATCGTGATGCGGCACGTATTAACCGCGATGCGGCACGCCGCGTCGCTACAAAGACCCGAAAGACCCAACGCGCCACGTCGCTACGAAGGCCCTGAAGCCCCAAATGCGATGCGGTATGTATTAACCGCGACGCGGCACGCCACGTCGCTACAAAAGCCGTATGATAAGATTTCAAAATGATACCCGTTCTTATTTTGTACGCACCGTGTCAATAAAAAACTCGTCCGCGATGCAATCGATACGCCATTCATTTTCCTTCTTCACGCCCCTGCTCATGCTGGGTAGCCTTGCTATTCTGCTGGGCTCTTGCGCCACCGCAGAGCTCTACACCACCTTTCGCCACGGGCAGGGTGAAGTCATGCACTACGTAAAGCCCATGGCCATCAGGCCTGTGGAGGGATCTACTGGCAGGGGGGAGGCCGATTTCACCCTCCACCTCAGCACCGACAGCCTGCAGCGGGTAGTGGTGAATTTCTCGCTCCACCACGCTAGCCCATGGAAACGGGTCGATAGCGTGGAATTCCTGCTGCCCGATGGTCAGCGCGCTGTGGTAGGCTCGCTAGAGCAGCTCTTTGTGGAGGCGGAGAAAAGGGGGTTTCAGAGTCGGTATAGCGGTGAGATTCCGCCCCGCTTCGCGATTAGCCTCCTGCAGCAGCCTACATGGCAATTCAGCATCTTTGCGCCAGGCCAGGTATGGCGGGGTACGCTCAAGGATCGGAAGAAGATGGAAAAGCTGCAGCGCACCCTCATCCCGCTGCTGTAGATTAAGATCCCTGCAAAGCCCCCATAAACAACGTGCGGCCCCCATAGTCGCGACGGCGGCACGTATTTATTGCGACGCGGCGGGCCGCGTCGTTTAATCACTGGGTGGCGCTTATAGAACTGCGATTCTTTATCACGACGCAGCACGCCGCATCGCTACAAAAGGGCTCCCGCAAACCCGCGCAATCGACGCGGCGCGCCGCGGCGTTTAATTACAGGGTGGCGCTTATAGAACCGCGATTCTTTATCACGCCGCGCCGCGTCGCTACCGTCTTCGAGAAATGAGATTGCCTGATTGAAACCGATTTACCCGAAGGAAGAGGACGCCCACCCTATAAAGGATTGAGCCCGCACGGGCCTTTCGCAGAGGCCTCCGCGCATTCTCCCCTTGCTGCGGTTCCCTTCCCCTTTTGTAACCACGAGGATTTAAATCAAGCGCTCACAGTTTTCCGAAGAACGTAGCGACGCGGCGGGCCGCGTCGTTTCCCCGTGCGGCGAGCGCATTAACCGAGTACGGCCTCTTAACCGCGATGCGGCATGTATTTATCGCGACGCGGCACGCCACGTCGCTACTAAGGCCGCGTTATCCGTAAACATGCGATTCAAAAGTCCCTGTACCGAAAAAAGGGCAGCAGCTGCAGGCGCAGATTAGTCATTTACTTGGCCTGGGTGCTCTATAGCTCGTAGGGCTATGCTCGGGTTACGCAGCTCTTGTACCAGCAGATCCACGCAAGTGCAGGGATTCCATTCATTGTAATTACCCTCTTTCGCCGGGTGCAGCTTTCTCAGCTTCTCCGCGCGTCGTATAGCATCAGCTTCGCTGCCATGCTCCTTCAAGATTTGGTAGATACTTTCATCCTCTTTCTGATATTTAAAATCGGGATTACCACGCTTTTTCCGTACCCATGTTTCAAGCTTATCGCAGTATTGCTGCCTGGTAATGGCTGATTCAAGATCTTGAAAATGCAAAAGATACCACAGCTCGAAGGATTCGTTTGACCATGCGCATCCAAAGCCGTTAGACCTAGACCTTGCCCGCTCTATCGCTTTCTTAAAGTCCTCTCTCCCGTCATAGTCAAACACTACCCAAACTCGATTGTACGGAGCCTGCCCCTCCTGTTTCCGTTTTCGTACCAAGCTTTCCGCCCTTTCTACTACTCGGAGCGTACATCCCGCATCGCCTTCTAGCTCAACGGCTACAATATCAGATTTAATCTCTGAGGAGAGCGTGCGGAAGTAGTTCGGTTCAGAACGCCTTCCCTCGCATACTATCAGATAGCGTAGCCGCTTCTCCCGTTGCCCTTTCGCTCGGGGTGCTGATGGTCTCTGATGCCTATTCATCGCTCATCCTCCTCGGTGTTAGGCGCAAAGGGGATAGCACCGTAGAGCCCCTGCATGTATTCCTTTTCGGTAGAGAGGGCATCCGCGTTGTCAGCGTCAGAATCCTTGAATTCAACCCGCGAATACAAGTGGGAAATATCCGAGGCATCCTTCTCCACGAACCAGATTTGATCCCGGCGAAGGTAGCCCATTTGGCTCGTGTCGTGCAGCGTGAATATCAGTTGCGCCCCCTTGGGGTTCGTGTCTGGATTCATGAACAGGGCATTCACCATCCTAGTTAGAATCGGGTGTAGCTGGGCATCCAGCTCGTCCACAATCAGTACACCGCCCTGCTCTAGCGTGTGGAATATCGGCCCAGACATTGCCACGATCCGCTTCGTCCCGTTGGATTCTAGCCGCTCGTAGTCGAAAAGTTTTTGGGCTACCGCATGCCCCTGGCTGTCGAATACCCTATGCAATGTCCGAAGTCGGGGCTCTGTCCATTCACCCTCTGATACCTCCATGTCGGTCAGGAGTTGCCTTTTCACACCATCCGATAAATCGCTATCGTTTATTACAGCCTCCATAGCCTTGCGATCTATCTGAACGTTTTCCACACGTATGTCCTCAAAGCCTAGCACAGCCTGCTGGAAAAAATGCCTTGCCCGCAGGGCTAATTTTTCATCCTTTTGCAGCATGCTCTGCGAGAACCCCATGTACCCGCCACCGATGCCAGCTATGCCATTGCAATTCTGAAACCATCCGATTATGCGCTTAGACAGCTCCCCATTCAGCTGTGCAACCAGCGATACGAATAGGCGATTTTCCACAAGGATTCCCTCTTTACCCCTTCCTTCCTCAAAGTATTCCTCCGAAATATCAACCCGCATCCCCTCGCGTTCAAAGAGTTCCTGCTCTTCATCCCCCTTAGTGTGCACGTAGAGCCATTCTGCCTCTATTCTCTTTCGGGTATACTCAAAGCCGTATCGGTAGCGAGAATCCGCTAGCAGGAAATCGATTTCAAGCGATGTTGCCTCTTCAGCACCGTCGGCTTGCAGGCAGTAGGGGTCAAAGGGGAGGAGGTCGCCAGGGTTCAGCCGAACAGCCCCGAGTACTACCTGGCGCATCATCCCCAAGGCGCTCAGCGCATTGCTCTTCCCGCTCGAATTCGCCCCGTAGATTGCGGAAGAGGGAAGCAGTTTCAGGCCGTCCCTATCCATCACGATCTCGGGCAGCTCTGGGAGATCCACAGCCTCCAAACTCAGCACAGTGGGCGCTAGAAAGGAACGGTAGTTGGCGAAACGAAAATTGATCAGC
>LIIK01000095.1 GCA_001421095.1 Candidatus [Bacteroides] periocalifornicus
AGGGCAATCATCAGTCCCAGCGTGCCACCGTGGGAGGCAAGGCCGGCATAACCGATGTAGCGCCAGCCTTCGGCGGTTTGCCGGATGGGCAGGAGCATCTCCAGAGGATGCGCCAGGAAGTAGGCCGGTTCGTAGAGCAGGCAGTGCCCCAAGCGCGCACCGATGAGAATACCGAAGAAGCAATAGAAGAAGAGGGGATCGAACTTCTCTTGCGGAATGCGCTGTCGGCGATAGAGCCAATAGACCACAAAGTAGGCCGCAATCAGCCCCAACACCCAGCAGAGCGCATACCAACGTACGGCAATCGGGCCGAGCTGAAAAGCGATAAGGTCGGGATTCCAAGTAATCATAAGTAGGTATTCAAATTCTGTTGGTCAAAACTCGGAGTTAGACATTGAAGAGGAAGTGCA
>LIIK01000072.1 GCA_001421095.1 Candidatus [Bacteroides] periocalifornicus
CTACAGTCGGGCGTTGGCGGGGATGCCATTGCGAACCGCATCGCGATCCTGGTGCCATCAATCGCAACGCGGCGGCCTTAATCGCGACGCAGCACGCCGCATTGGTTAGGGAGGGCACTCGCTACGCTCGGCACCTCCCCTACCAAGAGCGCAATGGCCAATCTCGAAAATTGATAGGAATGTGATTCCCTTCTGCAAGCCTCACATAAAACGCCGCGTCGCTACGGTCTTCGAGAAATGGAATTGCCTGATTGAAAACTATTTATGCGCAAGAAGGAAAAATCTCCCCAGAAAGATTGCCCCCCTCTGGGTCTCTCGCCGCGGTTCCCCTCTTGGAATACGGCGGTTTAAAACCTATTCTCCCGTTCTTCGAAGGACGTAGCGACGCGGCGTGCCGCGTCGTGATATGGCCTTCATGCCTCCCGCCTATGGAGATCTATGGTTTTTACAACGCGCCGCGTCGTTATCCTCCTATTCGCCGTTCCCGTTGATGCCCACGTAGGCGCAAAGGATGGTCGATGCCGAATGCGTCGCAACGCCCTCCCCGCCATGCCGACTGTAGGGGCGGGGTCTTCGCAACGCGAAGATTCCCCCGCCCACTGCCTCCATATGCGCATCCCATGCCACACATGGCGATGGGCGGTTTTTACAACGACGCGGCGCGCCGCGTCGTTATCCGCCTTCACGTCTCCCACCTATGGGGACCTATGGTCTTTATAACGCCGCGGCACGGGAAGGGCGGGCACTCGCTACGCTCGGCACCTCCCCTACCAAGCGCGCAATTAGCCAATCTCGCCAATTGATAGAAATGCGATTCCTTGCTGCCAAACCTCACCTACACGATCCAGCACCAGACGCACGAGCCCTACCGCGCTAGTTTCGCCTGCACCGCCTTCACTACCCCTGCCGCATCTGAAGGGGCTGGGAGTGCTGCATCTAACACCTTGCCATCTGGGGAGAGCAGCAGCAGCCTCGATTCCTGCAGAGCCTCTAGCCCGAGAAGGCCGAGAACCTGCGCACGCACAGCCGCATTGGTATGGTAGTAATCGGCCTGCAAACCAAGCTGGTAGAGCGACTCTCGGAGTTCCTCAGCATCGTTATTATCAAAGCAGAGGCTCACCGTACGTACCCCAGCGGCTCGCAATCGGTAGGCAACCTCGGCCATGCCCCCCACGCTCCGCATCGCCTCTGGATTCGCATTCCAGCACCACACCAGTACGGCATGCGTATCGCCGCTCGCTGGCTTAAGTCCATCGGCATCCGTAGAGACACCGCCCTGCGACTGGTGATTCTGAGTATGTATTGGGCGTAGCAATCCGTTCAGGCTTGCCGTATCACCCATTACGCCTCTTGGTGAAAAACCTCGCCTCATGGCCAAGCGATGCAGGAGAAAAGCCTCATTCGCCAGCGAATCCAAACGACCGTGTACCCCTAATGAACGCCGCTGCTCCAATACCCAGGCCATGTCTGCAGTATCGACCCCAGACTCTCTCCTGTAGTCAGCATCAGTAGCCCAACGCCCTATATTGCCAGCCGTTACCAGGTTGGCCAGCGCACGGGGCATGCCTGGATACCCCTCCACGTACCGCGCGCGTAGCACCCTGTCATGGGGGAGCGCCCGTGGCTGCTTACTATTCGCCTCAAACTCAGCCTTCGCGTAGCAGAACTCGGCGTACCAAGGAAGGTATCTATCCCCTCTGGGCGCATAGGTGCTCAAAAACACATTCCGTGCCGCCCACTCTCGGTAAAGGTAGACATCGAGCGACGACCCCGAAGAACGCCATACCGCTGCGTGTGCCAATGCTCTACACCTATTCAGAGCCCGCTTCCATGCCTCGCTCTGCGTCCCAAAAATCCCCACGCTGTGGAACTCAGAATCGGCCTTATGCTGGAGAGCGCCCCAGAGCCTCTCCATGGCGTAGAGACTTTTCTGCAATCCCTTGGTGCGGGCAAGCGAATCGTTCCACAGGCGCTCTAGCTCCTTGCGGTACTCGAGAATCAGTCTTGCTACGGTACTGTAACCCTGAGACCTCTGTTCCACGGGAAGTTGCAATGCCTTCACTCCCCCAGTGCTCGATGCCTGACTCTTCCCGCTCCCCCCCACAAACAGGGCGTACCCTGTGAAATAATTCCCCTTTTGTTGTCCTGCGTTCCTCGGTGTCTCGCCTACACGTAGCGTATCGCCAGGCCACACGGTATAGCTCTGCACGCCAGCCCCCCACCCCGCTAGGAGTTCCATAGGCTCTGCCGATGGGAAAATCTGGCCGAAATGCCCAGCGCTATCTACGGGCATTGGGCGAGCAAGCTGGTAGAACACCCAGCCACTCGGCACACCCGCCATTGTGGGCATTTCTGCGCTGGGTACAAGCAGCGAAGCGACAGCGTTTGCCCTAGTAGGCTCGCCCCTTCCCACCACAGTTATGTAGCGCTGGCAGGCCGCAAGCGAGATGGCTAAAAGAAAAAAAACTGGCAGGGCAATGCGAAGCATCCACACCCTAGCCTTGGCTGCAATGCTGGTGGACATTACCCTCGTTTCCTTTCGCGCTCAGCCATGCGCTTCTCGCGCTCGTGGTTAGCCTTTATGAGATCGCGCTCCTTATCCTGCGCTCGCGCCAGGAACTGCTTGGCCGTTTCCAGCTTCCGCTTCCCGCGCACTATCAGGCGTTCGCCCTTCTTCTGCTCGCGAATCGCCGCCCGAAGGTTGGCCTTCACCTCGCGAGACTCCTCACGGAAATTATTCCGTTGGGAGGTGATGGCTTGGCGCGCCTCAGCCCGCGCTGACCTTTCGTCGGACTTCAGCTTCCGGCTGAGCCGGTTGATCTCCTTCTCATGCTCGCTGGTTACGCGGTTGAGCTCTTTCTGATGACGCCTGGCCTCACGCGCCCCGTTGTTGCGCATGTTCTTACCCTCCACTATCATCTGCCGAGCCTCCTCTATACGACGTTTCCCGTCATCTACCCGGCTGCTGGCAAGAGCGAGCCGTTCCTCGGGTGTTAGCGATGTGCTCCCCTGGGCATGGGCAAAAGCAGGGACGAGTAGCGATGCGCAAAGCCCAAAGGCCAGCACTAGGCATCGAGCTGCACTCCCATTTCGCCACCAACCACCGCGTAATATTCGCCTCCTTGTACTCACGCTCAATAATGCTTCAAACTGTTCACTCCACGCCGCCCTCTATCTCCTTTTCCACGGCGTAAAGGTAGGCCAAATCTTCCAAAAACAGCTCTATCCCCTGTGGCTATTTTGATGAATCTCGCATTTCTGTAGGTCGAGGATTCTGAATCCTTAGCCCGAGAACCAATATGCTACCCGTTCTTCTTTTCGCGCGCCTCTGGTGAATTGAACACCTTCTGTATGATGGCGCTACCGTAGTCTAGCGGATTATCCCTGATCTTTTTCTCCTCGCCCTTCATGAGGTAGAAGAGCCCGTCGAGCCCCTTGGTGGTGATAAAACGGCTGAGATCCGTGTCAAGCCGATCTGGCAGGTCTGGCACAGCTGCTTTCACCAAGGCCATCCCGCCAGGAATTGCATTTACCTTTCCCACCACCTCGTTATAGTTGGTGGAGAGGGTTTCGTAATAGCTGTTCACCTCGGTTTTCCCCATGCTCTCCTTCACCACAGGGGTAAACTTATCCTCGAGCTTGGTGTAGGTTTTCTCACGGAGATAGTGCGATGCAGCCGAATCGCCCCCCTGCAGCACCTGCAGCCCGTCTGTGATGGTCATCTCCTTCACGGCGCCCTTGAATATCGGCAGCACGTCTCGCGAGGCATGCTCAGCCGCGTGGTTCATGGCTACCCGCAGCTCCTCCACACCGTCGCCCAATGTGCTCTTCACTATAGAGCCCACCACGGGAATATAGCTTGCCGTGTCCACCAGCTTCTTCACGGGTTTTAGCTGATCGGGCAGCATGATTTCGATAGCTTTATTCTTCAGGAATCCGTCTACCTTTGAGGCCGATCCCTGCGCTGAACCCGCAGCCACATTGAGGGCTTCCTTTAGCCCCTCCACGATCTCAGCGTTCGAGAGCCCGATGCTCTTGAGCACATCGTTCACCTTCTCGCACGCCGCCGCGCCCAGCAGCAGTACCACCGCACCCAGGAGGTAGAAGAACCCGAATAGCCTACGCTTCACCATGTCGCATTTATATTCGCCGCAAAGGTAAGAAATAATCTCTGAAAAAGGTGCAAAAGGGGAACGCTGCCGCTGGGGAATGGGGAGCGCCCCCGCAGGCGGCATTACGAGGTATGGCTCTGCCCTGCATTTACGCCCTCGCGGGCATCAACGGGGACGGCGTAGGCGGGTAACAACGCAGCGCGCCGCGTCGTTTATTGGG
>LIIK01000045.1 GCA_001421095.1 Candidatus [Bacteroides] periocalifornicus
TTTCGCTACGAAATCCGAACATGAAGCGGCGCAGGTGTTGAGTTGGTACGGCGATGGTACGAAGTTGATACGGTAGATTACCGCCAGAATCCTAGCATTGAGCTGTGTTTGCTAGCACCGTACCGCAAGCGTCACGCCATCGCGCACCGGGAGGATGCTCGTGGTGAATTCTGGGTCGTTGGCCAGCAGCGAGTTAAAGGTTCGCAAGGCTTCGGTTCGGGCGTCATTCACAGCAGAATTCGCCACCTTGCCACCCCAGAGGGTGTTATCGGCCACCAGCAGCGCACCCACTGGTAAGAGAGGACGGACGAGGCTGAGGTACTCCGGGTAGTCTGCCTTATCGCCATCCAAAAATACCAAATCAAAGGGGGCCACTAGGGTTGGGATAAGCTCCTGGGCTGTGGCAAGGGCTAGGTGCACCCTCGCTGCAACGCGGGCCTCCTCCAGATAGCGCGCCGCGATGCTAGCATGCGCCTCCACGGGTTCGCAGGTCCAGATCTCCGCATCACGAGCCGCTCGCGCTAGCTGGATGGTGGTGTAGCCCGTAAAGGTCCCTATCTCCAGTATTCGCCGCGGAGGGCGGAGTGCCACCAACACCCGTAGCAGCGAGGCCAGCACTGGGCCGCCCAGCATGCGCGGATGCACCGTGTGGGCGTAGGTATCACGCACTAGGCGTTGGAGCAGCCCATCGTCGGGCTTCAGGGTAGATTCCAGGTAGATCTGGAGGTCAAGGGGCTCTGCTGATACTGGGTGCATTCCTTCTACTTGTAGATCAATGCGTAAAGCCCATCGGGATTCACCACCTCTCGGGCCACCTGCTGCATTTCATCGGCAGTTATAGCCTCCACCTCATCCTCGGCCTCTTGAAATGATATCGGCTCAAGCCCCATGAGTAGGCGTCTACCTGCCCCCAGCATTATCGATTCCAGATTCTCAGAGCCTAGGTAGAGCTGCCCGAGGAACTGCCGCTTGGCTATGTGGAGGCGGCTGCTGGAGAGTGGTCGGTTACAGATCTCGCGCAGCTCCCTATAGAGCAGGTCAAAGGCCCTGGGGAGATTCGCGGGATCGGTGCCGAAGTAGATGGTGAACACCCCCGTATCAGAATACCCAGTGTACCCGCACTCTACCGTGTAGGCCAAGCCGGCCCGCTCACGCAGCCTACGGTTTAGCAATGCCGTGGAGGCGTAGCCCCCCAGCAGGTTGGCAAGCAACGCTAGCGCCGACGAGCCGGGATGCCCCATGCTGTAGGCCGAGGCCCCCACTACTGTGTGCGACTGCGCGGTGCGTAGCCTGGCTACCCTGCACTGCGGCGATGTGGTAGAGAAAAGGGCTCGGTGGCTAAGGGTGGATGGCCCCGCAAGCCCGGCAAAGTGGCGAGCGGCTAACGACGAGAACCGTGTGAATCCGTAGGGCCCGCAGCTACAGAGTACCATCCGCTGCGGCGCGTACTCGCGGGCTATGAAGCGCAGCATATCCTCTCGGGTAAAACGCTTCACCCTGGCCGGGACGCCGAGTATCGAATGCCCAAGGGGGTGCGGCCCAAAGAGCAGATCCTCGAAGTCATCGAATATGAGCTCGGCGGGCGAATCCCTATAGGAGGCTATCTCCTCGAGCACCACCTCCCGTTCCCTCTCCAGCTCCTGCGCGGGGAATGAGGCCCGGCAGGCTATATCAGCCACAATCTCCAGGGCTCGCGGCAGATCGGTTGGCACAAAAGCTGCCTGTATGGCCGTCTCCTCCTTGCTGGTGTACGCATTCAGCTCACCGCCCACATTCTCTAGCCGGCTGCTGACCTGGAATGCATTCCGGGTGGCTGTGCCCTTAAATAGCATGTGCTCTATGAGGTGCGCCAGCCCATGCTCGGTGGGCAGCTCATCGCGCGACCCCACACCAACCAGGAGCGCAAGGTAGGCTACCCGAGAGTCTGACTGGTAATGGAGGAGCCGCAACCCGGAGGGCAACACCCCTTGGGAAAGCTGCAGGCTACGTGGCGAGGGCATAAACTAGACCGAATGGATGATAATGGATTCCGCCTCCCGTGCACCTACTTCCCCATGGTTCCCTTGCCCGAGGGCTTGAACCGCGACTCCTCCCCGCGGAGCAGCCGCTTGATATTGGCTCGATGGGTGAGGAGGAGCAACAGGGCGACTACGCACCCGAACACCAGGAGCGGAATGTTCCGGGATTGGAACACGAAAAAGAGGAAAATGGGGTACGAGAGCCCCGCGAGCATAGAGCCGAGCGAGACGTAACGGGTGGCGATAAGCACGATGGCGAACACCCCCAAGGCGCACAGCGCAGCCCACGGGTGCAGGGCCAGCGCAACCCCGCAGATGGTGGCAACCCCCTTCCCCCCCCGGAATCCTGCGAATAGAGGGAATATATGCCCTGCTATGGCCGCAAGCCCCAAGCCGATACCCAGCAGCGTATGGAGCTGTGGGCTGCTACCCAGCCAACCCGCTAGCAGGCCGAGCGACACTGCGCAGTAGCCCTTGGCCAAATCGATGGCAAACACTATCAGCCCCGTGCGCAGCCCGAGTACCCGTATGGTGTTAGTAGCACCCGCATTATGGCTACCATGCTCGCGCACGTCGATCCCATAGAACCGCTTCCCGATCCACACCGCCGTGGGTATGCTCCCCAAAAGGTAGGCAACCGATACTAACCCTGCTATAATAAGTGTATGCTCCATGCTGCAAGACATCTAATCTGGCGGCAAAGTTAGCGGTTAGGAGGGAGGTAGGCAAGAGGGGAACGCTATAAGCACCGCCTAAGCGCCCACCATACCTAGGCACTATCAGGAAACATCGTGCTTGCTTGCGGAGAAAATGCTACCTTTGCACCGAGAGAGCACCCTATACCGCAAGCCATGAACGCAAAGAGAACCCAGAGCAACACAGACCTCTTGGAGGCGCTCCGTAGCCCCAATACCACCACCCGCCGGGCAGCAATGGCCGAAATACGCAGCCTGGAAGACGACAGCCTGGTGCCGCTGCTGGTGGCGCTGCTCGCCGACCCCGCCGCTCCCGAGGGGGCCGCCGAGGCTGCCTACGCCCTGCTGTGCGATGCGCGATACTCCTCGCTGGTAGAGGAACTCGGGCAAGCGTTGGCAGGTACCCATAGCCCCGCTACGCACGCCCGGCTGCTCTCCATCACATGGCAAAACCGGCTGAATTTCGCCCCCCTGCTGCCCCGCTTGATCGCCGCGCTCAGTGGCGATGACCTGCAAGTGGCCATAGAGGCCGCCACGGGCATAGAGATGGCCCTA
Source organism: Candidatus [Bacteroides] periocalifornicus (assembly GCA_001421095.1). GTDB lineage: Bacteria > Bacteroidota > Bacteroidia > Bacteroidales > CAJPTX01 > Bacteroides_D > Bacteroides_D periocalifornicus. Next base: position 3,269 of record LIIK01000045.1, read on the forward strand.
GAGGTGGCTACTATCGACGAGCTAAAAGCGGCCTCGGCACTGCTGAAAGACGCACTGCCCAAGGTGAAGCACCGTGAAATCATCACGCTGGTGAAAGAGGCGCAGCTCGCCACTGCCAACATGATGATGCAGCGTATGGAGGAGCTGAAAGGCGAACGGTAGCTGGCTATTGGGCCACCCTCCCCTCCAAAAGCTGCCCGTAGGCAACGGTTCTCCTTGCCGAACTGCCCGCCCTCCGCGGATTCTCGTTCCCTGGAGTTCCCCATAATCCCCCTGCTGCGCAATAGACGCCCTACGCCCGCCCCCAAAAAGCTCCGCCCTCCCCGGGAGCATGCGTTTGGGCACGGTAGCCCGCACGATTTCCCCTGTGTTTTTCTGCAGGCTTGTTTCCATAGTCTAGAATGCCTACCTTTGCGGATTCTTTTTCGGCAAGAACCGATAGGAAGGCTGATATAAAAACGTCAAAATCAAGGCGATGGATAGGCAGCAGACGATGGAATTCCTCAAGGGGATTCGGCTATTTCAAGATTTGGACACACGGCAGCTTGCCGCGCTAGCCGACAGCGTGCGAGAGGTCGATTTTAAGGCCGGCGAACTGCTCTTCTGGGAGAACGGCCCCCGGGAAGAGTTCTTCATCATCCTCGAGGGCGAGGTGGAGCTCTATAAGAGCAGCCCCTACGGCGCGGAGATTAAACTGGCGCAATTCCACTCTGGCGACTTCCTGGGCGAGGGTTCATGGATGCCAGACTCTACCCACTCCACCTCGGCCAGGGCGCTAGTCACCACCTCGGTGCTGGTAATCGGCAAAAAATTCTTCCAGAGCGATGCCGATGCCACCATCAAGGTCTTCAGCCACATAGTGCAGGTGGTATCCCAACGGATGGGGCAGGCAAACGCCCAACGCATCAAAACGGGCGCGCAGTACTTCAGCGGCAACACCCGCCTAGAGCATGACCTCCTCGGGGAGCGCAATGTGCCTGCCGAGAGCTACTACGGGGTGCAGACCCTGAGGGCGCTGGAGAATTTCGCCATCTCTGGGGTGAATATCAGCTTCTACCCCTCGATAATCAACGGGCTGGCCATGGTGAAAGAGGCGGCTGCAGAGGCCAACCATGACCTCGGGCTGCTGCCAACCGACATCCGCGACGCCATAGTAACGGCCTGCCACGAGCTGCGCAACGGAAAGCTACACCAGCACTTCGTAGTCGACATGATACAGGGCGGTGCCGGGACCTCCACCAACATGAATGCGAACGAGGTAATCGCCAACCGTGCCCTGGAACTCATGGGGCACAAGCGCGGCGAATACCAGTACTGCCACCCCAATAACCATGTGAACCTCTCGCAAAGCACCAACGATGCCTACCCCACCGCCATGAAGCTGGGCATCTACATGATAAACGAGAAGCTCACCGAGGCGGTAGATAGCCTCGCGCTTGCCTTTGCCGCCAAGGCTGAGGAGTTCAAGCATATCATAAAAATGGGGCGCACCCAGCTACAGGATGCCGTGCCCATGACGCTCGGGCAGGAGTTCCAAGCCTATGCCGATATGCTCAAGGGGGAAAGCGCCGTGCTAAAAAGGGCTGCCGACCTATTCCTAGAGCAGAATATGGGGGCAACGGCCATCGGCACGGGCATCAATAGCGAGCCGGGCTACGCCGAAAAATGCACAGAGCACCTCTGCCGCATCTCGGGCTACAAGGTTCGCCTCGCGAGCAATCTGGTGCAAGCAACACAGGATACCAGCGATTTCGTAACCTACTCGGGCGCCCTTAAACGGTTGGCCACCAAGGTATCAAAGATCTGCAACGACCTCCGCCTCCTATCCTCAGGGCCTCGTACTGGGCTCAACGAGATCAACCTCCCCCCACGGCAACCCGGCTCTAGCATCATGCCCGGGAAGGTGAACCCCGTGATACCAGAGGTTGTGAACCAGGTGGCCTTCAAGGTGATTGGCAACGACCTCACCGTGACGATGGCAGTAGAGGCTGGGCAACTGGAGCTGAATGTATTCGAACCCGTAGCGGTACAGAGCATATTTGAGAGCGTAGTGATGCTGAAGAATGGGCTCAAGACCCTAGAACACCGCTGCGTGAACGAAATCACCGCCAATGCCGACAGGTGCAAAGACCTCGTGTACCATAGCATCGGGATTGTAACAGCGCTGAACCCTGTGATCGGCTATGAGAAATCGACCATTGTGGCCAAGGAGGCCCTAGAGCAGAATGCAAGCGTCTATGACCTCGTGCTGCAAAAGGGGTGGCTCACCAAGGCTCAGCTCGACGAAATCCTCTCCCCCGAACGGATGATAGAGCCTCGGAAAATGCGGATGTAGCACGGTTTACAGAAAAAGAAAACGCCCACCTGGAGGTGGGCGTTTTCTTTACGCGTCAGAATGTCGCAATACAAGACCTCTGCTAAACGCACATAAACAACGTGGCACGCCGTGTTGCTACGGCCTTCGATACATTGAATCTCCTGATCAAACCCTATTTCCCCGCAAGAAGGGAGAGAGTCCCTTTACAAAAAGATTGAGACCATATGGGACTTTTGCAGAGGGCTCAATACCTAAGAAGGGCACTATGCGCACAGTCCCTTTACCGTAGGAGTCTACTGGGTTTGCCCCACCCTTTCGGGGAAGTAGACCCTGTTGAGCATATCGGTCAATGGGGGCGTTACATCGGTCTTGTAGCGCCAGTAATTTCCAATGCCTACCACACGCTCTAGCCCATACCACGTGCTGGCGAGGAATATCTGTTCAGCCTCCAAGAGCTGCTTAGGCATCAGGGGGTGCTCTTCCACAGCCACTACCCTTTTGGAGAGCGGTGCAGTGCGCGCTATCATAAGCCGAATAGGGTCATCCACAGCCCCCTCTTCTACTGGGGGGGTGACGAGTATCTGCTCGGGTGTGTAAATGTAGAGCATTCGCCCGGGGATGCCGGCCACTCGCCCCTTCGCGTTGAGCAGAATCCCGTAATCTCTCCCGAATCTGGCTGCGTAGTGCTCAGCATACCACTCTACAGGATTCGCCAGCCAACGGATACCTGCCGCAGGGCCTATGGGCATTTGTCGCTCTTTGTAGAATTCGAGAAACACTGGCCTCTCAGGCTCTACATAGGTTGCGCATCCAGCTGGTAAACTGCTGATTGCTAGGCTCGTGGTGGCATTCTCAAAGCCCAGGAGGTCTCGCTCGTAGTGCAAGTAAGCCTCCAGCAGGAGTAGGGTGGTGCTGAAGTGCCGATTGCGGTTGAGCAGGGTGGCTATGGCCTTCTCGAGCGTCTCCAATGTTAGCCCCGCGGGGAACGGCATCCTAGCCAATGACAGCTGGGTCGAGAGGCTCGCGAAGTAGGCTGGCAGCTGGCGAGCTGTAGTGCCATGCGCAATGAGCGGAATGCCAAACCCCAAAAGCTGCGCCCCCTGCCATTCTGCGTGCGTGAATAGGGGGCTGGCGGAAGGTAGAAACTGCCCATCAACCCATACCAAGCGCCCCCGAGCTGGCTGGGGATCATGCAGCGTGCGTAGGAGCATGTAGCCTAGGGGTTAGAACCACGGCAAATCGGTAATGGCCGACAAGAAAAAACTGAAGAGCTTGGGATTCATGAGCAGCGGGTATATGAATCCGAATAGGGCGCCGTAGAGGTGGGCTCGGTGGTCTATGTGGTCATTCACATTGCGGGCGGCCATCCGCCAGGAGTACACCACGTAGCCCACACCCAGCAAGATTCCAGGAATCGGCACTAGCGCAAAGAGGTAGAGCGGAGTCCAAGGGTCAAAAAAAATGCTGGCGAATATCACGCTTGCCACGCCACCCGAGGCCCCTACGCTCAGCGCCGCGGGGTTATCCTTCTGCTTGGGTAAGCCCAGCACTGCTGCCGTTACCCCGCCTCCCAGGTAGAGCGTAAGGAAGTGGAGTGTTGGCACTGATACCCACCCCGAATCGGCCAGCGAATGGAAAAGCTCCCACACCTCGGAGGCAAAGGAGTAGAAGACCAACATATTGATGATAAGATGCAGCCAGCTCCCATGCACAAACATGTGGGTGAGCAGCCGGTAGTACTGCTTGCTGTGCACTACCTGGAAGGGTGAAAGCGCCAACCGGTAGAACAGATCGCGCTGCCGAAAGCACAGTGCAGAGACAACAACGGTGATTACAACTAGGAGCAGTATCATATTCTATCGCATTATCCGAATTATCGTCTCCCTGAGCATATCGCCATACGGTACGCTCGCCCCAAATCCCTTGCTCTGCATATCCACACTCCGCAGCAGGCTGAATACGCTAGCGCACTTAGCCAGTGGGTAGCGGGCTGCTGCCTGGGCATACTCTCGCAGAAAAAAGGGATGCACCCCAAGCCGGCTGGCAATATCCCCCTCGGGAATCCTTTTGGCCTGCAGCACCGAGTAGCGAAATACCTTCACGAAATAGCTGTGCAGGGTGGCGAGTATCACGGGAACCTCGTTGCCCTTGGGATTGGCCGCCATATTGGTAGCTATGCGAATTGCCTCGGGGAGATTGCCCGTGCCTATGGCCTTGGTTAGCTCAAATGGGTTGAACTCTTTGCTCATCCCGATGGTCTCAGCCACCAGCGTTTCGGTAATGTCATGCTCCTCGGGCGGCATGCCTATTTGCAGCTTCTTCACCTCGCTGGCCACTCTGGCAAGATCAGTACCCAGCTGGTAGGCGAGCATCTGGCTAGCTCTTGGCGCTATCGTAAGACCTTGTTCCTTCACGTATTCCTCCACCCAAGGGGCTACTTCATAATCCCGCAGTGGGGCCGATTCAAATACAACCCCACTCCCCTTTATGGCAGCTAGGAGCATCGCATTATCGCTACTCTTCCCCTGGCCTGGCTTGTACTTCTGGCTGTAATTCAGCACTACTACAGCCTGAGGATTCGGGCGAAGGCAGTACTGCGCCAACGGCCTGAGGGCCTTGAGTTCTTGCGCCTCTCGCACCACTATCAGTATGAAAGGCGCATTCATCGGAACCCGAGAGGCCATGTCTGCCACCTGCCCTCCCGTGAGATCGCGCCCGTAGACCTGGAAGAGGTTAAACGCCTGCTGCTCCTTGGGCAGAGCGTTTTCAAGTAGGTATGAGCAGATTTGATCACGAAAGAAATTCTCATCCCCATGCAGCAGGTAGACAGGCCTATATTTCCTGTCTGCGAGATCCTTAAGGATGCTCTTAGCCTCTACCGAAGTCTTATTCTGCTTGGCCATACGCAATCTTGAAATGGGCGCTGCCTACAGGGTTGCTGTGCCCTCTAGGTCGTACTCCGAGGTCTTGTCTATCTCCACTGGGACTATCTGCCCATTCGTCAGCACTGTTGCCGATTTCACCAGCACCTCCCCATCCACCTCGGGGCTATCATAACGGGTGCGTCCGATATACTCTCCCAATCCTGCGGCAGCATCTACCATCACCTCTAGCCTCTGCCCAAGGAAACGGGATTTTCTACGGGCCGATATGGACTGCTGAAGCTCCATGAGATGCTCGCGGCGAGCCTCCTTTTCCTCCTGGGGGATAGTATCTTCGGCATGTAGAGCCGCGTAGGTACCCTCCTCCTCAGAGTAGGTGAATATGCCCAGGTGGTCGAACTCCGAATCGCGCATAAACTGCTCTAGCGCGTAGATATCCCTGTCGGTCTCACCTGGGAAGCCCACCAGCAGCGTAGTCCTTAGGGCGATGTCTGGGATTCTTGTACGCAGCATCTCTACCAATCGCCGGGCCTCGGCAGCATTGTGGGCTCTGCGCATGGCCTTCAGCACCGCATCGCTTATATGCTGCAGGGGAATATCGAGGTAGTGGCAGGCCTTGGGCTCGTTGGCCATCCATTCCACCAGCTGCATGGGAAAATTGTGCGGATAGGCGTAATGCAAGCGTATCCACCTCAGGGGCTCTATCTTTGCGAGCGCCTGAACAAGCTCTAGCAAAGCGTTCGGTTGCCCTAGGTCATAGCCGTAGTTGGTGAGCTCTTGGGCTATGAGTATCAACTCCTTTACTCCGCCCTCGGCAAGCTGGAGTGCCTCTTGTCGGAGGATACCCGTCGGTATGGAGTGGAATCGCCCTCTAATCTGTGGTATAGCGCAAAAGGCACACCCTCTATCGCACCCTTCAGCCACCTTGAGGTAGGCGTAGTGAGCTGGGGTAGAGAGCTGGCGAGCGATAAGCCCATTGCTACCCGCACTACACCCAAGATACTCCAGCAATGGTGCTAGCTCACGCGCGCCGAACCATCCATCTACCTCTGGGATCTCTTGCGCCAGCTCGACCGGGTAGCGCTGTGAGAGGCACCCGAATACGAGCAGCTGCCCTATACGCTTCTGCCTGCGCCATTCCCCCGCTGCTAGAATCTGATTTACAGATTCCTCCTTGGCATCACCAATAAAGCCGCAGGTGTTGATGAGTAGTGTGTCGCCAACCCTTGGCTCGGCATCCATCCGCACATCCCACCCTAGGGCACTTAATGCGGCTGCGAGATGCTCGCTATCCACCACATTCTTCGAGCAACCCAGGGTGATGATGGTGGCGCAGCGCATGGTGAATGATTACAGCGTACTCCCCTAACTACGCGAATAGCGAATCTACAAAGGCCTCCTTGTCAAACGGCTGCAGATCTCCCACCCCCTCGCCAATGCCGATATACTTGATAGGCACCTGGAGCTGGTCTGATATCCCGATGGCTACCCCCCCCCTCGCAGTGCCGTCGAGCTTAGTGAGTGCTAGCGCATTGATCTCAGTCACCTGCAGGAACTGCTTCGCCTGCTCGTAGGCATTCTGCCCTGTGGAGGCATCTAGCACCAGCAGAATCTCCTGTGGCACATTCGGGTTGAGCTTCTGCATCGCCCGCTTGATTTTGGCCAGCTCCTGCATTAGGTTCACCTTATTATGCAGGCGTCCTGCGGTGTCCACTAGCACCACATCGGCGTTGTTGGCGCAGGCAGCATTTAGGGTGTCGAAGGCCACGGAGGCGGGGTCAGCCCCCATTTGCTGCTTGATGAGCGTAGCCCCCGCACGCTCCGCCCATACAGCTAGCTGGTCTATGGCAGCAGCCCTAAAGGTATCTGCAGCCCCTATGTAGACCTTCTTGCCGCTCTGCCCCAGCAGGTAGGCAAGCTTGCCAATGGTGGTGGTCTTGCCTACGCCATTCACGCCCACCACTAGGATCACGTAGGGCTTGCTCTCTTCGGATGCAGCCGAATTTTTCACCTTGGCATCAGCCAGTAGCCCCCGGATTTCTTCGCGGAGCATTGCCTGTAGCTCTTCGGTATCGAGGTAACGGTCTGCGAGCGCCCGGGCTTTAATGCGATCTATAATCTTGAGCGTGGTCTCCACCCCCACATCGGCGGATATCAGGATCTCCTCCAGCTCGTCGAGGAAATCATCATCCACCTTTGAGCGGCTGGTGAGTGCTCGGGCAAACTTGGCAAAGAGCCCCTCTTTGGTCTTGGAGATCCCGCGGTCGAGCGATTCCTTCGACTCCTTATTACGCTTAGAGAAAAATCCGAACATACTGGAGAATAGATTATTAATGGACTCTCCGCCAGGGAGGGCAGTTCAAAAAAAGACAATGCCGAGCCTTACGCCTTCGTAGGACTCGGCATTGCTATTCTACACCTTCTCACAGCTGGCGGGAGAGGGTAGACACTCCCTTCTCTGGCCGATCCTCCCGCTACTTCTGCTTGAAGAAATCCTTGATTTCGGCATTCAGCACCATCTCTTCCTTGAAGACGTAAGCGCCTGTCTTGGGCGAACGCTCCATTTTGATGCACTTGGTCCGAGTACGACCCTCACCTTTCTGGAGTGAGGCCACTGCCTTCTTTGCCATGGTACGATCCTTTCTTTTTGCCCTCGCGTAGCGTACTCCCCATGCCGAGGTGCTGCATACGCGCTGTTGGACTTCTTAAACTGCTGCTACTTGATTTCGCGATGCACCGTCACCCGCTTGAGTATCGGGTTGTACTTCCTGCGCTCTAGACGCTCGGGGGTATTTTTACGGTTCTTCGTCGTGATGTAGCGCGACGTACCCGGCATCCCAGAATCCTTATGCTCCGTGCACTCTAGTATCACCTGCACGCGCGCCTCTTTCCCCTTCTTAGCCATTGCTCTACCTCTTTAGTACTTTGCTAGCATCCCTTTTTTCACCGCCTTGCGCAGCGTTTCCTCCACGCCATTCTTCTCCATCGTACGGATGGCAGCGGTCGATACCTTCAGCGTCACCCAACGCTTCTCGCTTTCGAGCCAAAAGCGCTTGTGCCGCAAATTCGGGGTAAAGGTACGCTTGGTACGGCGTTTGGAGTGCGATACGTTATTGCCGATATGCACCCTCCGGCCTGTGATTTGGCAAACCCTCGACATGTCTCTTATCCTCCCAACTCTATTCGTAATTCGTCGCGAAGGTAATACCTCTCCGCGAAATGTACAAGCACAGGGCGAAAAAAGTCTACGCCCAACCATCCCCCAAAAAGCCCTCTGCGCAGCGTGGCACACCGCCCGGCTGCTTACAACACGGGGCGCAAAAAGCTGCTTCAGCGTTTCGGGGCTACCCGTCTCAATCCCTCATGCGCATCGCCTATAGTGAGCAGGGTATCGGTGTAGGCGTAGTAGCGCTTTCCCCCCGTGGAACTCTGCAAAATGAGGAGGGTTGGAGAGGTCTGCACCTGCGCAGTGCCCGAATCCTTGATAATCGCCCCCTCTGCGCCCGCGTAGCTCTCCGTAAGCATATACCCTCCAAGGCTGTCAACCACTAGCTCCGTGCGGATACGGGTAGAATCCCCTGCGGTCACAATCCCCTCATAGCGCCCCGCTACTCGGCTCAGTTCCAACGAATCATGCACCCCATCTACCAAATCGGCCACCCTCGGAGATTCTCCACTCACGCCCTTCCCCTTGCAGCTAAAAAGCAGCATAGCGCCCAGTACTGACAGCGCCATGGCAGCACTCCACAATCTTTGCACTCTGATAATCCTCCTACTATGGAATTATTCCGCGGCAAGCAGGCGGTAAGGGCGAAAAATGCAACGGAAGCACCTGCAAGCACTCAGCCCCCGTTCCGCTGCTGTCGCTTCCGCACGTTCTCGTCGAGCTCTATCTTGCGCAGCCGCATGGCGTGGGGGGTTATCTCCACGTATTCATCGGCCTGTATATACTCTAACGCTTCTTCTAGCGAGAATCGTACAGGCGGGGCGAGAATCACCTTATCATCGCTCCCAGAGGCCCGCATATTGGTGAGTTTCTTCGACTTGCACACATTCACCGTAATGTCAATGTCGCGCGAGCATTCGCCTACTATCTGCCCCGCGTACACCTCCTCGGGAGGATCGATGAAAAAAGCCCCGCGGTCCTGTAGCTTGTTGAGCGCGTAGGCGTAGGCAGTGCCCGATTCGAGAGCGACTAACGATCCGTTCTGCCGGCTCTCTATCGGGCCTCGGTACGGTTCAAAGCCCTTCAGCCGGTGCGAGACTACAGCCTCCCCCGTGGTGGCTGTGAGCAGCTGATTCCTAAGCCCTATCAATCCCCTGGAGGGAATCTCAAATTCTAGGTGCATCCTGTCGCCCCTCCTATCCATCTGGAGCATTACGGCCTTCCTGCGGGTGGCGAGCTCTATGGCTTTACCAGACATCTCCTCGGGCAGATCGATATTCAGCACCTCAATAGGTTCGCACATGCGTCCATCCACCTCTTTCGTCACCACCCGTGGCTGCCCCACCTGTAGCTCGTAACCCTCTCTGCGCATGGTCTCTATCAATATACTCAGGTGCAGAATCCCACGGCCATAGACCACGAATGAATCGGCGCTCGGCCCGGGCTGCACCCGAAGCGCAAGGTTCTTCTCCAGCTCCCGATCCAATCGTTCTTTAAGATGGCGCGAGGTAACGAACTTCCCGTCGCGCCCGAAGAATGGTGAATTGTTGATGGTGAAGAGCATGCTCATCGTTGGCTCATCCACCGCTATCGTAGGCAGTGGCTCTGGATTCTCGGCATCGCACACCGTATCGCCAATCTCAAAGGCCTCCAGCCCCACTATGGCGCAGATATCGCCCGCCATTACCTCGGGCACCGAGCGCTTGCCGAGCCCCTCAAAGGTTAGCAGCTCCTTTATCTGGCACTTTTTCAGCACATTGCCCCGCTGGGCTAGGGTTACAGTATCGCCAGCGTGCAGCACGCCCCTGTGCAGCTTGCCCACGGCTATTCGCCCCACGTAGGGCGAGTAGTCTATAGACGTTATCAGGAGTTGCGGAGTACCCTCCTCCACCTTAGGGGCTGGCACGTAGCGGATTATCGCATCCAGTAGGGGGGCTATGCTGTCCGACGGTTTCTGGGGATCGGCGCTCATCCACCCCTGCTTGGCGCTGCCGTAGATGGTGGGGAAATCGAGCTGATCCTCCTTGGCATCGAGCGTGCACATGAGCTCAAAGACCTCTTCCTGCACCTCGTCTGGCCGACAATTGGGCTTGTCCACCTTGTTTATCACCACTATCGGCTTAAGCCCCAGGGCAAGCGCCTTCTCCAGCACGAAACGGGTCTGCGGCATGGTGCCCTCCAGCGCATCTACCAGCAGGAGCACCCCATCGGCCATGTTTAGTACCCGCTCCACCTCGCCGCCAAAATCGGCATGGCCTGGGGTATCTATAATATTGATCTTCACTCCCTTGTAGAGTACCGAGACGTTTTTGCTCAGGATAGTAATGCCCCGCTCCCGTTCAAGGTCGTTGTTGTCCAGAATCAAGCCGCCCTCACCGCTCTTCTCCGCCCCCTTCACGTGGGTTTGGGTTATCATCCGATCCACCAGCGTTGTCTTGCCGTGGTCTACGTGCGCAATGATGGCAATGTTGCGAATCTCCATGTAGCTACTCAAATTTCAGGGCGCAAAGGTAGGAATATTTTAGGGAATAAGGCAAGAGCAATAGCCTGCCGCCGCCATTTTGCAGAAAGCCCCGCGAGGGAATGGGGATGCGTGGCACACCCTATCGAAGACCTCTGCAAAAATCATATAAACGACGCAGCATGCTGCGTCGCTACGGTCTTCGAAAAAAAATGGAAGTAATTGATTAAAACCGATTTATCCGAAAGAAGAGGAAAGCCCTCCTATAAAAGATTGAACCCATACTGGGCTTTGCAGAGCTCTCTATCGGGACCGCCCTACCTCTGGCGAGGAGGCACAGCTTACAACCACTCAGCACGCTGCGCCACAACATTCAGCTATCCTAGAGCTTACGCTAGGGTTTTATCCCCTTCCCGCCAGCATCGCGGTCTTCATTTTCTAGCAGCACCTCTGTTTCACGTGGCTCTCTGCCCACCGTGAAACTGTATGATAGCCCTAGCTGCACCACCCATTGCTTATTGCTCTCCACCAGAGTCTGAGCATGGTAGAAGGGGAGGTTCGCATGGCTTCGTTCCTCCTCCTTCACCAGCATAGGGTACTCTAGGCGAGCCATGGCCTGCCAGTTGCCCCAGCGAGCCCAGAGGTCTAGGTTGGCGTACCAGTATCGGCTATAGCCCAGGTGAATAGTCGAAACACTACGTGATGGATTGCTACCGCCGAGCGAAGCCCCCCAAGCATCAAAGTCGAGATCTAGGCTTGCGCGTACTGGGCAGTGGAATAGGCTGTAGGTTCCTCCCTCCCGCGGTGAGAGGCGCTCGAACATTGGCTCGGCAGTTGCATCGAGCCCTAGCCACTCCCCAAAGGGGTGCAGCCTAAGCCGTAGGTCGCCCGATGTGATGCTATTCCAGAGGAGATTATCGTAGGTCAACACCCACGAGAGCTGCCCGGGGCGGAGCTCTTCTACGCTGGGGAGCTGGACAATATCGTGCCGAATGCTCTTGTGCCGTAGCCCCACCACCAAATAGAGCGGATCAGTATTGTACTGCACACCCGCAAATCCCCTATAGCCCACCGAGGGTTTTAGCCCTGCATTGGTGCGGGTATACTGCCCTATGCTCGAGGGGGCTAGCCCACCCGTAGTGGTGCTAAGCGGAGGAGTAGAAATCTCTGTGGCGAAAATGCCGAAGAGCAGCACCGCATCGGTAAGGTAGTAGTAGAGGCGCGCATACGGCTTGAATGCCCACTCACTCTGCGACTTGCGCCCCACCTCATCGGGATTCAGGAGGTAGTGGTGTACCCTCGGCGAAAGCTGCAGTCTGAACGATTCACCCAAGCGAAAGACCGCCAGCCCGTAGAGCTCAGACTCTGCTATGGTTTCGCTGCTAGAGCCATTGTCAGATACGCTATAGGCCCGTGCGGTGGCATTGCGAGCTCCCACCTGTAGGCTCATCCCGCCGGTGAGAGGCTGCGAGTAGTCTACCTGGCTGAGTATAGAGTACTTGTCTATATGCTGCTCCCAACCCTCCAGCTGGTGGGGAGTGCTGGTCTGCACTGTCTGCTCTTGGCTCTGCTCGTGCAGTCGATTGTAGACTGTTACCACGTTGGCACTTAGCGTTCTCCCGCTGCTAAAATTGTACTGGTAGTAGAGGTCTAGCGATGGGTGGAGGAGCTGGCTACTAGCACGCCGTTTGGTGGTGAAACTGGAGCTGACACCATTGGTGATGTCGGTAACCTGGCTGGAGTAGTCTACCCGTTCATCGTCCATATCCCCTTTGAGCGCAAGGCGGAATACGTGGTGTTCCCCATCGTTATAGGTATAGGCAAGGTTGGCGTTGGTCTGGAGGGTTGGCACGTAATGCTTGGTACGCACACCCACAGCACGGTTCAAAGCTCCCTGGGCAATGCTGAGGGAATCGGCCATACGCCCCGGCTTTCGCCAGCGCATATAGTCCGCCTCCAGCCCTACACTCAGGCTATGGTTTCGGTAGTGGTAGGCATAGAAGGCCTCACCTCCAGTAAAGTACAGAGTATTGCCTCGCAGCGAGAATTCGCCTCCATGCCCTTCATCGAGTGGCTTGGTGATCACATCTATCACCTGGCGGGTGGTATTGTAGCGACCAGGCGCAATATCGTAATAATCGACCCGAATCACCTTGCTAGGCCGTATGGTGCGAAGCTCCTGTTCATTGGTAGCAAGGCCATTGAGCAGGAGCAGCGGGTGGCTACGATCACTGGCTATGAGGATTGAGCGGGTAGAATGATCCTCCGTGAGCCAGGGCATCTTCGCTATGAGGCTCTGCGCATTGCGAGAGGCCTTCACCTGCTCCGGGCTGAAGTTGTAGACCTGCTGCCCGTAGTCGCCCTTGGTCACCCCGCCCACGCGGATCTCATCTATGGCATGCTCGTTGAGTTCAAGGGCGATATTCACCTCCGTTGGCTCGTCCTCCCCCCCTACATCCACGTAGGTTTCCTTTGGTTGATAACCCATTAGCTCGGTATGCACCCTGTAGGCTCCCGCCTCCCCTACCTGGAGTGTGTAGCGTCCCTCCATATCGGTAAGCGTGCTCGCCACCAGGGTATCGCCAGTCCCCTTGAATACGGCCACCGTGGCAAAGGAGAGCGGAACCTCGCCCTCTTGGGCTACTACTTGGCCTGCAATGCGGAAACCTTCATTTTCCTGGGCGTAGAGTGGGGTGAAGGATAGCAAGGTGATTACCAACAAGCTCGCCAGGAGCTGAATCATGGTAGGGATATTGGGCTGCTTCATTACAATGGAATCGTGGGGGGCACCTGACTAAGATCTGCAACCCCAAAGTTAGGCAAAAAAACTCCAGCTCATATCTATCATACCATGGACAATTCAAATTACACTGATCCCCACCTAAATAAGAAAATAATTTATACCCATTCTCCCCTTAATCTCGCCAGATTCGTTACCTTTGTGGGCAAATAACTCCTAATGGCACGCATCCTCGGCATCGGCTTTGCCCTGAATCAGATAGTGATTCGCAATGTGCCCTCGCTGGCCGACTTTGGGCTAGCCCCTCAGACCTCAACCCTCGTGGGCATTGAGGCGTTGAACGATGCGCTTGCGCTAGCCGCGCACCTCGGGCTAGAGCGTATCGATTTCGCCGGGGGGAGCGCAGCCAACACGCTACGGGGGCTGGCGGGGCTGGGGGTGGGCACAGGGCTAATAGGCAAGGTGGGGAGCGATGCCGAGGGGGAGGCTCTGTACAATTCGCTTCGAGCCGCCGGCATTTCTCCCTCGCTCATCAGCAGCGTCGCCCGTACAGGGCAATCGCTCACCCTTATCGACACCCACCTCCAGCGTTCCACCATCACCTTCCTCGGGGCGGCCGCCACCCTCAACGCCGTAGACCTCGACGCACGGGAGTACACGGGCTTCGACCTCCTGCTGCTAGAGGGGAACACGGTGCGCAACCACAAGCTCATGAACCGCGCCATCCACATAGCGCGCGATGCCCAGCTGAAAGTGGTGCTAGACCTGGGGAACTACGCCATAATCGATGCCAACCGAGAGTTCCTCCACCGCGAGATCCCCGGGCGGGTGGACGTGCTACTAGCCAACGAGGTGGAGGCCCGCGCCTTCACGGGGCAGAACCCCACCAACGCCCTCAGGGAGCTCGCAGCCGCATGCCCTATTGTAGCCATTAAGCTCGGCGAGGAGGGGGCCATGGCCCAGCGGGGCGAGGAGTTCGCCCATGTGCCCATCCGTCGGATCGCGCAGGCAGATACCACAGGAGGCGGCGACCTCTTCGCGGCGGGCTTCCTCTACGGGCTCTGCCATGAGGCTACGCTCGAAGCCTCGCTCCGGCTGGGCAACCACCTGGCCAGCGAAGTGCTGCAATGCTTTGGCGCGCATATCCCCTCAGAAAAATGGCCTGAACTACTGCGCATAGCCGAGGACACGGTGGGGAGCTGCGCCGTAAGGTAAGCAGAAGCGCCACAACCATACGAACCGCTTGCACTCACGTAACGTAATCCCGCCACAGCACCCGCCGAAGAAGCCCATAGGCACTCCCGCCCGACTCCCTCACGGCAGAGCTTGCCCAGTATCTCAAAAATCGTTTCCTTTGTCATCGCTATACGGGTTGATTGGTTTACGGTTTCGTGCGTTTTTTTCGTTCCACGAAGCTAGCCAATCTCCCGTATTTTCTATACCCATCGGACACACAATGTGGGACCTCTGCAAGAGTCCCGTATGGCTTCAATCTTTTACAGAAGGGCTTTCCTCTTCTTGCGAATAAATAGGTTTTAATCAATCACTTCCATTTTTCGAAGACCGTAGCGACGCAGCGTGCTGCGTCGTTTATATGATTTTTGCAGAGGGCTCTAAGAAGCCGCGTTAGGAGGTCGTACAGCTTTTTGGAGCGCTCCACCGAACACCATCTGCGCCAAGTGCGGCATCCAGGCCTCTCACCGTGGGCGTGGGAAGGGCTATGGAGGACAGCGCAGGCGGGTGAGTTTCCAAATTCCACGCCGCAAAGGTAGCGCGCCAGTTGACCCGAGCATTGGGAATAGCCCTGAGGCCAGTACCCATGCAGGATTCTGGGCTATTCTGACAGCCCTACGCACCGACGCCGTACCCCCAATGGTGACAGGGTGAGCGGGGTCTTCGCAACGCGAAGATTCCCCTGTCCATCAACCTACACGCATCCCTCGCCGCCCACTCTGCAGACCCCACACGGTCTTTGTAGCGACGTGGCGTGCCGCGTCGCGCCTTTAAAATACTGCATCGTGCCTTAAACCATCGCTGCCCCCCAATGCTGGCAGCAGAGGCGGGTATCAATCAGGTTGGCCTTACGCGAAAGCCTTCCCTTGCTTTGGAGCCTGTTCTACCGGATCTGCCGTATCATATCCGTGTCGCCCCCCTCCTGCATCTCCACCCGGGGCTTCCCGCGGTAGGAGATAGAGCCACCCCCTCGCATCTGCTTTATCATCAGGGTTTGCGTAGCCTGTAGCATCACCTCGCCGCTCCCTGTTAGCTCTACGGTGGCGTGCTCTAGCGCCAGCCCCTCGGCCATGATATCGCCAGTGCTCGATAGGCGGAAGTCCCCCCGGGTTGCCCGGCCTTTCTGCACCATGATTTCGCCCGTTCCCCCCAGTATGAAGTTTACCGCTTCGGCCTGCAGCTCTGCGATGCTCACATCGCAGCTCCCGGTGGCCGCTATGCTCACATCGCCTTTGGCGCTAATCTCCGTGATGTCCATATCGCCGCTCCCGAGTATCGTAGCGTTCAGCCCGCCCTCCAGGCTGGTTTTACCTAGGGAGATGGTGCCGCTCCCGGTGATCCCGAGTTCGAGCCCTTGGGCTACCAGCGAGCGAACGGTGGCGTCACCGCTACCGTCTACGCTGAGGCTTGCGCCTCCCCGTAGATTCGCAGCTTTGATCATCACCGAGCCGCTACCCACAGATTCCACCCGAAGGCTGCTGGCCGCCGCTAGGGTCTCAAGGAGCAGATCGCCGCTCCCGGTAATGCGGGCCTCTAGGCCCTGCACGCATTCCACGGTCGAGAGGCGGATCTCACCGCTGCTCAGGAGGGCTACCAGCAAATGTTCAGTAGAAAGCGGCTTTTCGGCTACCAGGTCGCCGCTGCCCCCCTGCTGCAGCTCGTCGATGCGCGGGAGCACTACCCGCAGGCGGAGCTCGGGGTAGTTGTAGAAGGAGCCGCCGAACCCGCTCTGGTAGTCTATGTGGAGCGTCTGCTCCTTCACGGTCACATCGAGGATGTCGAGCAGCCCCGCGCGCGATGATTCGGCCTCCACGGAAAAGGTTGCCCCCTGCTCCACCGTTACGTAGGTGGCGGCCGTAATGGCGATACGTGAGAAATCGCGAAGTTCGTAGCGCCTTGTTTCCACAGGGGCGCTCCATTTCGGCGTGCGGCGTGCGCCTAGGGTGTGCATGCTGCCGAATACCGCGGGGAGCAGCAGGCTTAGTGTGGCTAGTGTGCGTATCATGGGTGTGCTTGCGTGTGTGTGAATGCCTAGTATGACGGGGGAATGGGCGAAAAGTTACAGTCCCTAGACCCGCTGCAAATGTACGGCTTTATGGCCAATGCCCAAAATTCTGCGGGCGCCGTAGCCCTAGAACCGTGTGGGTGCAGCCTTACGCGCACGGCACCGTAGTGGCCCGCTGTATTGGGGTAATCCTATCAGAATGCTAGAGATCTCTTCTGATTTACACTGCATAACAAAGAGCATTGCGATATTGTTTTCAATTCTTAAAAACGCCCAAAACACCCCCAATTCTCGCTACGCATTCTTGCATGTGGCATAGGGTCTACCCCCAGCCAGCACGTAGCTATGAGCCCATACAACTCAATACCATCGCCGTACC
>LIIK01000096.1 GCA_001421095.1 Candidatus [Bacteroides] periocalifornicus
AAACCGAAATAATAAAAACACAATAAAGATGGCAATAGGAAGAGACGCTGTGCCCGACAAACGAGAGTTTCGTGTGCTACTGTTGGCGGCCATGCCCAAAGAGTATGACCTCGTGCTTTCATGGTTAGAGCAGCCCCACGCACTCGCTTCGTTTGATACGACCGCCTACGTGGGCTCGATGGGCGCGACGGAGTGTCTACTTGTGATGACGGGCATCGGTAAGGTCAATGCGGCGCTGCGTGCCTATCAGGGGCAGTTGCAGTTTCAACCCGACCTCGTTATCAATGTCGGGGTATGTGGTGCCCTCAATCCCAACCTCACACTAGGAAGCACGGTGCTCAGTAACGCTTTTGTTTACCACGACGTCTGGTGTGGCGACGAGAACCTCTACGGACAGG
>LIIK01000046.1 GCA_001421095.1 Candidatus [Bacteroides] periocalifornicus
GCTACCTGATAACAAGGCAGGCCATAGAGCGGAAAGAGTGCCGAGGACTGCATTACACGGAGGACTATCCCAAGCATGCCTACGATGAACAATGAGCAGCCGGTGAGATTAAAAAAAGTTGTACTTTCTCGTATTATAACTATATACACATGGTAGACAAGAAATGGTTGGAACAGGGTTTTATAGACGAACCCATTTCTGAAAAGACAGACATCAAGGCGGAAATACGCAGGATGTGCAAAGAAAAAAATGCGCTTATCATGGCGCATTATTACACGGAGGGCGTAATTCAAGAGTTGGCCGACTTCGTTGGAGACAGTCTGGCACTGGCACAGAAGGCTGCAACAACCGATGCCGACATCATCGTTATGTGCGGTGTGCACTTCATGGGCGAAACAAACAAGATACTCTGCCCAGAGAAAACTGTGCTTATCCCCGACCTAAACGCCTCGTGTTCGTTGGCAGAGAGCTGTCCGGCCGATGAGTTCGAGCAGTTTGTTAAGGCTCATCCTGGGCATACGGTGATAAGTTACGTAAACACGTCGGCAGGAACTAAGGCCGTAACCGACATCGTGGTAACAAGCAGTAACGCCAAGCAAATTGTAGACGCTTTGCCGAAAGACACGCCCATCATATTCGGACCAGACAGAAACTTGGGTAATTACATCAACGGACTTACCGGCAGACAGATGTTGTTGTGGAACGGTGCGTGCCATGTACACGAGAAGTTTTCGGTTGAAAAGATACTGCAACTGAAAAAAGAACACCCTGCGGCTAAGATATTGGCCCACCCCGAATGCAAAGGCCCTGTTATCAACATCGCCGATAAGGTGGGAAGTACGGCGGCCCTATTGAAATTCAGCATCGCAGACGACGCACAAGAGTTTATCGTGGCCACCGAAAGCGGCATACTGAACAAGATGCAGAAGTCGGCACCGCAGAAAACATTTATCCCAGCTCCGCCAGACGACAGCACCTGCGCCTGCAACGAATGCAACTTCATGAAACTTATTACGCTAAGTAAACTATACAATTGTTTGAAATACGAGTGGCCTACCATCGAGGTGCAACCCGAGGTGGCACAAAAGGCTATTAAACCCATTGAGAAGATGCTGGAAATGTCCAAACGTCTGGGCTTATAAACTTAATTAGGAATTATCATGTTATCAGTAGAAGAACTTAACGACAGACTTATTGAGCTTGCTTTTAGCGAAGATATTGGCGACGGCGACCACACCACGCTTTGTTGTATACCGGCAGAGGCCACGGGCGAAAGTAGATTGCTAATAAAAGAAGAAGGAATATTGGCCGGCGTGAACATTGCCAAGAAGGTTTTTCACAACTTCGACCCCGAACTTGAAGTAGTCATATATATAGAGGACGGTGCGCGGGTGAAGCCTGGCGACATTGCTATGAGCGTGAAAGGCAGGACGCGGAGCCTGTTGCAAACGGAACGTCTTATGCTTAACATCCTGCAACGCATGAGTGGTATTGCCACGATGACACACAAGTACCAACAAGCACTTATTGATGCCGGCACAAAAACACGCGTGCTGGACACACGCAAGACTACGCCGGGCATGAGAATGTTGGAAAAAGAGGCGGTGAAGATTGGCGGAGGTATGAATCATCGCATTGGGCTTTTTGATATGATTCTCCTTAAAGACAACCACATCGACTTTTGCGGCGGTGTGCATAACGCCATCGCGATGGCCAAGAGGTATTGCAGAGAGAATGGCAAGGAGGACCTGAAAATAGAATGTGAGGTAAGGAACTTTAAGGAGCTGGAAGAGGCGTTGCACGAAGGATGCGACCGAATTATGTTCGACAACTTTACGCCTGAGGCTACTCGCAAGGCGGTTGAGATGGTTGGCGGTCGTTGTGAAACGGAGTCGAGTGGCGGAATTACTTTCGAAACAATGATTCCCTACGCGCAAGCTGGTGTAGACTTCATTTCATTTGGTGCACTCACGCATAGTGTTAAAGGACTTGACATGAGTTTTAAGGCTGCAGGTAAGTAAGCGCAGCCACTCTTCTATCTAGGGTTTTATCGCTCTATAAGCTATAGGTCGCCATTATTAGATGAATATGGCTACTGGGTTATTGGGTCACGTGGGGTAACTAAGTGAGTGGATGTAGTGACGTTATGCGGTATCGCAAACAACCAGCCGGTGAGGTACAATGGCGTGAAGTAGTTGTGCAGTGCAAGGTTCGATTTCGGATTCAGGACCCTGCGGCTCGATAGCACCAACATGGCCGACATCTACTACCTGCCAGAAGTTCTCCAGCAGCAGATGCTAGAGGCGGAGAATGTGAAGCCAGATCGTTCCGCTGAAGATCTGCTATTCCAGGCGTTACCCGAATGCGGGCTGCTGCTAAGCGAGCCTGTAGTGCCAGATGAGGTGGAGGGTGCTATGGTGTACAACGTGGAGCGCGGGCGGCTCTTGGCGTGCTTTGAAAGACCATTAACATTGGAGGTGATTGTCGCCTTAGCAAAGCGTAAGCCGGCCTTTTTCCTTACGCGAGATAGCTCCCTGGAGACGGATAGTATGCGGGAAAACATAACGCAGATATTCAGGCAGTATAGCCCAGATACTCGCATTAGGGTGGTGTAGAAAGCTGTGTAATTCTGCTGGCCATGCAGTTCCAGTTTAAGATTCAGGAATTCCAGACCCGTGCCGTGAAGGCTGTGGAGGATGTCTTTGCAGGGCAACCGACCACTGATACGCCTGAATTTTATAGCCGTATGGCAGGTGGCGGCTTGCCCTTTGCTGACCAGACGCTCGGTTATCGTAATGCGGGCGTGAGGCTGGATGCCGACAGCTTGCTCACGAATGTTCGACAGGTTCAGCGTAGGGAGGGCATTCTGCTGTCAGAGCATCTGAGCCAGCCTGAGGGGCTTGGGGCGTGCGCTTTGGATGTGGAGATGGAGACGGGCACGGGCAAAACCTATGTCTATATTGCCACTATGCACCAGCTCATGAGTAGCTATGGCTGGAGCAAGTATATAGTGGTGGTGCCTAGCGTGGCTATACGAGAGGGGGTGCGCAAGAGTTTCGGCCTGCTGGAGGATCACTTTATGGAGCTCTACGGGCGCAAGCCTCGGGTGTTTGTGTATGATAGCGAGCGGCTTCAGCTGATAGATGCCTTCGCCTCTGATAGCGGGTTGAACGTGATGATAATCAATGCGCAGGCATTCAATAGCTCGTTTAGCGAGGCGAATGCGCAAGGGGGGAGGAAGGGCAATGAGAGCGCACGGATCATCTTTAGCGAGCGGGACGAATTCCAGAGCCGCCGCCCTATAGAGGTCCTGGCTGCCTGTAGGCCGATAGTAGTGCTAGATGAACCCCAAAAACTCGAGGGGGAGGCTACTCAGGCTGCGCTACGGCAGTTCGATCCGCTATTCACGCTCTACTATTCTGCTACGCACCGCACGGTACACAACACCGTTTACGCTCTGGATGCGCTGGATGCGTATCAGCAGCGCTTGGTGAAGTGCATTCAGGTGAAGGGGTTTGAGCTACGGGCTCTGCTGGGCACTGCGGGATATCTGTATGTGGAGGAGATTCGTGTGTCTCCAGATGCCCCTCCAACGGCTAAAATCGAGATAGAGGTTCGCGGAAGCAATGGGAAAATCCGCAGGGTAGGGCGGCGATTCGTTACTGGCGATTCGCTACGGGAAGCTGCGGGCGGGCTGCTGCAGTATGAAGGCTACGATGTGGCTGATATTGACCCAAGCACCTCCAGCGTACTATTCCAGAATGGAAGGAGATTGCGAACTGGCGAGCTGCAGGGTGATACAAGCGAGAAGACGCTACAGCGGCTGCAGATTCGTGAGACGATAGCCTCGCACTTCGAGAAGGAGGAACAGCTCTACAGCTTGGGGGTAAAGTGCCTATCATTATTCTTCCTCGACACTGTGGGGCATTATAAGTGCTACGATGGGAAGGGGCAAGAGCTGCCGGGATTTCTGTGGCAGATGTTCGAGGAGGAGTATAAAAGCTATGTGGAGGCCCACTCGGCGCAATTCTCTCCAGAGTATCGACGCTATATCTGTCGATTCACGCCCAGGCAGGTGCACCGAGGGTATTTTTCTGTAGATCGGAAGAACGGAAGGGCTGTAGATAGTACGGTGAAACGGGGCGAGAGTTCGGCTGAGGATGTATCAGCTTATGACTTAATACTCAAGGAGAAAGAACGACTCCTTAGCCTCGAAGAGCCAGTGCGGTTCATATTTTCGCACTCCGCTCTCCGGGAGGGGTGGGACAACCCGAATGTGTTTCAGATTTGCACCCTACGTCATGCCCAATCGTCTATCGCCAAGCATCAGGAGGTAGGGCGTGGACTTCGCCTGTGTGTGAACGAGCGTGGCGAGCGCATGGATGCCGAACGGTTGGGGCGGGCTGTGCACGATATCAACTGCCTGACCGTAATTGCCAATGAGAGCTACCGTAGCTTTGTGACAGGCCTGCAGCATGATGTAGACCAGCAGCTTCGCCCTCGTCCGAGCCGGGTAGATACGGCTTTCTTCACCACCCTAGAGGTGGATACTCCCCGGGGGCGCCGTGCTGTAACGGCAGATGAGGCACAGGCTATCGCCAGCTACCTCTGGGCGAATGACTATGTAGCCGACGGGCGCGTAACCGATGCCTATCTGGAGGCTGTGGGTAACGGCACGCTTGCACCACTGCCCGGGAAGCTTGCCTCACTAACCGATGCGGTGCATACGGCAATTGCCAAGTCGTATCAAGAGAATTATGCCCAGCTAGAAGTGGAGGATGGGCTTGCGGCTAAGATCCCCGCTAATCGGCTGAATGCCAATTTTTACAAGAAGGAATTTCAACAACTCTGGAGCTTGATAAACCGTAAGTGGGTTTACACTGTCCACTACAGCTCGGAGGAGTTGATTGCTAATTCTATAGCAGCGGTAGACCAAGGACTAGCCGTAGGTTCCCCCAATTGGGGTATGGCGGTAGGACGGCAGGGAGAGTCGGCTACATTCATCCCAGAGCGGACAGCAACCCGCGCTTTAGTGCCAGTGCTGGCTAGCATGGTGCGGTACGATCTGGTGGGTGAGGTGGCAAGGGGGGCTTCCCTTACCCGTAGCACTGCCGCGAAGATCCTCAGGGGAATAGCTCCTGAAACATTCGCCAAATTCCGGGAGAATCCAGAGCAGTTCATTGCGGGCATTGTGGCCTTAGTTCGTGAGCAAAAAGCCGCAATGATTATTGAGCATATCACCTATAGCGAGCTAGATGAGCGGTATGATTCCACCATTTTCACTGCGGGCGAGCACAGGAACTTTGCCCGTGCCATGCTCACCAAAAAGCACATATCAGACTATCTCTACACTGATGGGCAGGCAGCGGAGAGCGTAGAACGTCGGTTTGCTGAGGAATTGGAACTGGCCGTGGAGGTCTCGGTGTACGCCAAGCTTCCCCGGGCATTCCAGATCCCCACTCCCATGGGCAGCTATACGCCAGATTGGGCTATAGTGCTACGGGAAGGGAACGAGCGGCATGTCTACTTTGTCGCTGAAACTAAAGGGAGTCTAGAAACGCTATCTCTCCGCGGTATAGAGAAGGTGAAAGTGGACTGCGCCAGGGAGCTATTCGAATCGCTGCGAAAAGGAAAGGTGCGCTATAGGCAGGTGGCGAGCTACGCAGACCTGGTCAATGCCTTGGGGTGCGAATGATGGGGTGGGTAGGATTTGCAGCGCGGGTCTTGCCTTTTCTTGTTGAAATGGAGGTGCTTATTGCAAAAATCGATACGAGTCTATGGAGGGAAAGGTACAATCGGTGGAAGAGCTGCTAGGAGGCACTTCAAAGCAGCTCATAGTGCCCATTTACCAGCGTCACTACAGCTGGGAGAAGGAGCAGTGCAAACAGCTCTGGGAAGATATCATACGGCTGCACGGTGCGCCCAACGGGAAGCATTACCTCGGGACCACGCTCTGCGCCATGACCTCCGAGAGTGGCGAGAATGCTTCGTACATCATCGATGGGCAGCAGCGGATAACCTCTATATTCCTCTTGCTAAAGGCGTTGGTAGATGTAGCCGAGCGGGAGGCACTGCTGGAACGCCCTAGAAGGGTAGAGGAGGAGGCCGAGAGAAACGTGCAAAGGTTTCTGGATCTTGCAGAAAAACCGCTCTCCGAGGAACGAGAGGCTAAGCTTAGGCAAATGGAGCGTGAGAAGGCCGAGAAGATGGTGGAGGCGCACATTGAATGCCCAATAGATCCCACGAGATTCCGCAATACGATTCGAAACGATCTCCTAGAGCTCCCATCACAGGGGAAGGAGAGCTTTCACATTCGGCTCAATGAATGCGACAATAACGACTTGCAGGCGATCTTCTACAAACCGGATAGGCTCGACGAAATCAACCACAACATCGTGGTGATGTACCAGTTCTTTCTCTCTATGCTGAAGAAGGAGATTGGGAATAAGGATCGCTGGCCAAATGGATTCACCGTGGAGGATTTCTACAAGCTGGTGAAACGTCTCTACGTGTTTGACATCTGCCTGGGGAACGATGATAATGCGCAGGCTATATTTGAGAGCATCAACGCCACAGGCCTTGCGTTGGCAGATTGCGATAAGATTCGCAATCTCGTGCTGCTGAATGTATCGCGTGAAAAGCAGAAGCACCTCTTTACAAAATACTGGAATCCCACCGAGACGGTGTTTGCCGAGAAGGGTGATATGGACACCTTTTGCCGCTATTACCTGATGCTAAAACTCGGGCGGGAGGTGAAGGAGACCCAGGTCTACGCCTCGTTCAAAGATTACTGGAATCGGAGTGTTGGAGTGGAGAAAGCAGATCAGATTCTGGACGATATCAAGCACTTTGCCGAGGTGTATAGCAGCCTCCTGTGGCCAAGGCGGGAGGAGCATTCACAGCTCTGGCAGATACTCTTTCGGATGCATGTACCCGAGTACATGGGTATACCATCGCTATTCCTGATGTCGGCGCGAGATTATTGCCAGAAGCTCTACGCAGATTCGGCGGAGTTCGAGGTTGAGTTCGTGCGGGTACTCCGTATGGTGGAGAGCTTCCTGTTTCGCCGCTTCATTTGCGAGTGCCCGTCCAATACGCATACGGGGATATTCTTGGGGCTGCACAGGGAGGTGGGTCGGCTTCTCCAGGAACACGGAGGGCAACGAGGCTATGCCGATTGCGTGGCAGAGGCGCTAGAGGGCTTAACGGGAGCGCATCGGTTTCCACGTGATACAGAGTTCCGCAATGCGCTACGAACGCGGCGGATATACAGCCTCAGATCGCCAGTGCGAAACTATCTATTCGCCCGTCTGAACGAGGGGGTAGGCGTGGAGGGGGAGAGCTTTGCCAATGTGTATGAGCGCCTGCGTCTCCCTCAGAATGCCGAGGGGCGCTATACCGTAGAGCATGTGATGCCGCAAACCCTGACCGAGGAGTGGCGCAGAATGCTCGGTCGTGAGGCAGAATCTGTGCATGCTGACTACCTACACCTGCTCGGCAATCTTACCCTAACGTCGTACAACAGCAGCTACGCCAACCGTCCCTTTGCGGAGAAACTCCATATCCACAAGCAGAAGGTACTCGGGTTGGCCGAAAGTCCCATTAAGCTCAATATCCATTTCCGCAACACCACGAAATGGGGTAAGGAAGAGATTATACGGCGGGGAGAATATTTGGCCGATTTAGCAGTGGAGCTCTGGCCTTGGTTCGGGCAGGCCGAGATTCCAGCATCATTCGCCGAAGAGGAGGTAAAGTACTCGCTGGGCGTGCAGAAAAGCCTCGCGGGCTATGAGATTCTAGCCTTTAGGTTTAAGGGTAGGCAGGAGGCTGTGAATGTGTGGAACGCCATGTACCAGTCGGTGTATAAGCAGCTTTACGCCGAGCTGGGCGATGACCTAAAGCTTGCCAGGGCATCCATAAGCTGGATTTCCACAGAGAAGCCCGAGGGCGATGGCTACCTTCGCCTCTCAGACACGCTGTACGTGGCGCGTGTGCGTACCATAAGCGTAGAGGAAATGCTAAGACGACTGCGCCGTCTGTTCAACTTTTTGGAAATCAGCCTCGACGATTTGGAATTCACAGTGAAGCGAACCTCCTTGGACAACGATGCGGAGGACGAGGAGGGCGAACCTCTAGAGTCGGATGGAGAGGAGGCTGCTGACAATGGAGAGCTTTTCTAAAGGGGGCTATTCAAATGTCTGCCGAAATGCCTATCTTTGCCCAGCATTTTAAGAGGGAGCTTACACATAGAATATAGCTGCGGGTTGGCATGAGCGCAATGCGGAAATGGCAGGTAGAGGACTCTGCCGAACTCTACAACATCCACGGTTGGGGTGTCGGGTTCTTCGACATCAATCCCCAGGGGCACGTGGAGGTTCGTCCTAGCCCTGGCGGGGCATCGGTAGATCTCAAGGAGGTGATAGATGAACTCACCCTGCGCGATGTGGGTTGCCCGGTGCTGTTGAGATTCCCCGACATCCTAGATACGCGTATAGAAACGCTCACCAGCTGCTTTGCCAAGGCTGCCCAGGAGTATGATTACAAGGGGAAGAATTTTGTAATCTACCCCATCAAGGTGAACCAGATGCGCCCGGTGGTAGAGGAGATTGTGGCGCACGGGCAGAAATTCCACATTGGGCTAGAGGCGGGTAGTAAGCCGGAGCTACATGCGGTTATCGCCCTCAATACCAATAGCGACTCCCTTATCATCTGCAATGGCTACAAGGACGAGGCCTACGTGGAGCTGGCATTGCTGGCGCAGAAAATGGGACGACGGCTCTACATAGTGGTGGAGAAACCCAACGAGCTACACCTAATAGCCAAGGTCGCCAAGCGCTTAGGCCTCGTGCCACAGCTAGGGTTTCGCATTAAGCTGGCAAGCTCAGGCAGCGGGAAATGGGAGGATTCGGGGGGCGACGTGAGCAAGTTCGGGCTGACATCGAGCGAGCTGCTGGAGGCTCTAGAGACGCTGCGCAATCTGGGGTGGATAGACGCCCTCAAGCTGCTGCATTTCCACATTGGCAGCCAGGTGACCAAGATCAGGCGTATCAAGCTTGCCATACAGGAGGCGGCGCAGTTCTACGCCCAACTCTACCAGCAGGGATGCCACGTGGAGTTTGTGGATATTGGCGGAGGGCTAGGGGTAGACTATGATGGTACCCGCTCGGCCAACAGCTCCAGCTCCATGAACTACAGCATCCAGGAGTATGTGAACGATGCGATCTGCGCCATGGTGGATGCCAGCGACAAACACGGCATACCGCACCCGAACGTGATAAGCGAGAGCGGGCGGGCTATAACGGCGCACCATTCGGTACTGGTGTTCGAGGTGATGGAGCGTGCCACTCTTCCCGATTGGCCTGAGGATCTGGAACCTGCCGAGGATGCCCACGAGTTGGTGCGCGAGATGTAC
Source organism: Candidatus [Bacteroides] periocalifornicus (assembly GCA_001421095.1). Taxonomy (GTDB): domain Bacteria; phylum Bacteroidota; class Bacteroidia; order Bacteroidales; family CAJPTX01; genus Bacteroides_D; species Bacteroides_D periocalifornicus. The sequence goes on from LIIK01000046.1 coordinate 9,413, forward strand.
AGCCTCTACAGGGAAATCAACGTGCCGAACCTGCTGGAGACCTGGCACGATGCGCAGCAGAATCGCGAGGAGGTGTTGGATTCCTTCCCGCTGGGGCATATCGACCTGGTGACGCGCGCGCAGGTGGAACGGCTATTTTGGGCTATAGCGCGTAGGGCGTGCACCATTGCCAAGACGCTTAAGCATGTACCCGACGAGCTGAGCGGATTGACTAAAATGCTGGCCGATAAGTATTTCTGCAATTTCTCGCTATTCCAGTCGCTCCCAGATAGCTGGGCTATAGATCAGATATTCCCTATCATGCCGATTCACAGGCTGGAGGAGAAACCAGAACGGCAGGTGACATTGCAGGATATAACGTGTGACTCTGACGGGAAGATCGAGAATTTCATCTCTACCTCCAATAGGGCCTACTGCCTGCCACTACACGATCTTCGGCCTGGCGAACCCTACTACGTGGGGGTATTTTTAGTAGGTGCCTACCAAGAAATTCTGGGCGACCTCCACAATCTCTTCGGCGATACCAACGCTGTGCACATAACCGTGGGCGGTAAGGGTTACCATATAGACCAGGTGATAGACGGAGAGACGGTGGCCGAGGTGCTCGACTACGTGCAATACAGCTCAAAGAGGTTGGTGCGGACGGTGGAGAGCTGGGTTACGCAGTCGGTAAAGCGGGGGTTGATTACATTGCAGGAGGGAAAGGAGTTCCTGTCGAACTACCGGTCAGGGCTGTATGGATATACCTATCTTGAGCGTTGATGCAAAATGACCGCAAAGTCTAAGTGGCTCGATTTCCACACGCATTTCGGAGAGGACGGGAGTGTGAACTCCCCCTTTGCCGTAGTGAGCATCTCGGTGGAAGATGTAGATAAAGCGCGAATGCCCAACCTTTTCACCATCGGTCTTCACCCTTGGCAGACCGATCGGCTAGATTCCTATCGTATGGTGGTGAATCGGCTGCCAGGCTTGCTAGCCCAACGGAGGTGTTTGGCTTTGGGAGAAGTGGGGGTAGATCGTTTACGGGGAGCTCCACTGCCCGCACAGCAGGAGCTGCTAGCACTCCAGTTGCGCACAGCCGAGACGCAGCATAAGCCTGTGGTTTTCCACTGTGTACGTGCTTGGAGCGAGATGCTCTCTACGTTAAGGGCCGCCCGCTTCACGCAGAACTGCGCATTGCACGGTTTCCAGGGAAGTTGCCCAGTGCTGCCAGGCTTGCTAGATGAAGGGTGGTTCATCTCCGTGAAACCCCGTAACAACGGCACTATAGCACCTGAAGTTGCCGAGATCCCCCTGCAGCAGATTCTTATAGAAACCGACGCAAAACCAGTGCTGATAGCCGACGTTTATCGGGCTGTAGCCCAGGTAAAGCAGATACCCGTAGCCGATTTGCTAAGCACAGTGACTGAGAATGCCCAACGGTTTTTCGGCATAAATCCAGCCGCAGTGGGTAAGCACGCATAGCGTTTTTGCCTATTATCAGCATATTACACCACCATAATGGCGACATTGAGCAATGGAGGCTGAGTGGCAGGCAAGAACCGAGCTGCTCGTGGGGGCAGAGGGGGTAGCCCTATTGCGCGAGGCGCACGTGCTGGTGGTTGGGCTTGGGGGAGTGGGGGCTATGGCAGCGGAAGTTCTCGCCCGGGCTGGTGTTGGGAGCATGACCATAGCCGATGGTGATAGGGTGCAGCCGACCAACTTGAATCGGCAGCTAGTGGCGCTGCATAGCACGCTCGGGCACAGTAAGGCTGAGGCTACAGCCCAACGATTGCTCGATATCAATCCTGAGCTTAAGGTCAGGGTTGTGGGCGAATTCCTGAAAGGGCAACCGTTGGTAGATTTGGCACGGGAGCCCTATTCCGTGGTTGTGGATGCCATTGATACGCTTAGCCCCAAGGTATTTCTTATCGTGGAGGCTGTGGGGGCTGGTAATCGGGTGGTGAGCGCTATGGGGTGCGGGGGCAAGCTCGATGTATCTCAGGTGCAAACGGGTAGCTTCTGGAGTGTGCGAAATTGCCGGCTGGCAAGCACCATGCGAAAGCGAATGCGGCATCTGGGGTTCGGGGCTGATTTTCGTGCGGTCTACTCTACCGAACTTTCCAGGGCCGAAAGCGTGGTGCATTGCGAGGAAGAGCAGAATAGGAAGAGTAGGGTGGGAGTGATAGCCTACATGCCATTGCTATTCGGCACCCTGCTTGCCGCCGAGGCCATAAGGATAGTGCTGGGTGACGTGGCAGAAAAGGGAGGTTGCCACAAGCCGTTGGTCGGCATTATGTAGGATTTTCAATTGTGGCAAAAGATGTGGATAGATACGCACACCCATCTCTTCTCAGAGGAATTCGATGCCGATCGTAAAGATGTGGTGGCTAGAGCCCTATCGGCAGGTGTGCAGCATTTGGTGTTGCCCAATATCGATGTGGATAGTGTGCCTCGGCTACGCCAGATGCTGGCCGATTTTCCAGGAGTGTGCCTAGGCGCAATGGGGTTGCACCCTTGTTCTGTGGATGGCGAGTGGCGAGTGAATTTGGGAAAGATAGAGCAAGAGTTGCGAGCTGGTAGCTACGTGGCAGTGGGTGAGATAGGGCTGGATTTCTACTGGGATACCACATGGCGCAACGAGCAAATAGAGGCCTTTTGTTACCAACTCCGGCTGTGTAGCTCACTCGGGTTGCCGGCGCTTATCCATGCGCGCAATGCCACCGATGAGGCGCTAGAAATACTGGAGAGTCTGGAATTTCGGCATGTTCGGAGTGTGCTTCACGCATTTAGTGGCACCCTGGAGCAGTTAGCGCGAGCAATGGCCTTGCCAGAGGTCTATATAGGTATAGGAGGGGTGTGTACATTCAAGAATGGGCTTGCGCCAGAGATTCTACGGCAGTTGGAACTCTCCCGCACAGTGCTGGAGACCGATTCTCCCTACCTAACTCCAGTTCCACACCGAGGCAAACGTAATGAGAGTGCTTACATTCCCATTATAGCCCGACGGCTTGCAGAGGTAAGAGCAGAACCGTTAGAGTTTGTGGAAACTATGACCACGCAGGCTGCCGGACGGCTCTTCGGGCAGTCGTGGTAGCTATTAGCGCGGTGATCCTGAAAGCGTTGGTTACGGCCAGCGCTTTTTTGTTTGTATGGAGCTGTGGTGAAATCTCGGGTAAAGGGCCTTTTGCAGGGGTCTATAGCCTGAATGCGAAGGGTAGCAGGTTGCGGGCATCGTGTACCCATACCGTGCGGGATTGGCCTACCATCACCACGCCGATGGGGGACTCTTGGCGGGCAGCGTATTCCGCCAGAACCTGACGGCATGCCCCACAGGGGGATACAGGGGCTTCGGTTGGAGAATCTCCATTTCTTGCCGCAATGGCCAGTGCTACTATTTGAGCCTTAGGGTGAAGGGTCGAGGCGTTGTACAGCGCTACCCGTTCTGCGCAGAGGCCACAGGGGTATGAGGCGTTCTCTTGGTTTGCACCTACCACCACTTCGCCATTGTCCAGCAGCACGGCGCACCCCACGTGGAATCCCGAGAAGGGGGCGTAGGAAAGCGTTGTGGATTTCAAGGCTTCCTCCGCCAGCGTCTGGATTGACGTAGGGAGTTCTACGAGAGGGGTTTCCGTATAGGCGAAGTCAAACCGTTTTGTGGGCATAGGAGTGATAGCGAGGCTTATTGTTCTTTGCCAAGTTCCTTCCTGGCCTGCTGGATTCTGGCTCTGGCACGTGCAATTTCCTTCCGGCTTTGCGCGATTTCTGCCCGGGCCTTTTTTATATCTTTTTGGGCTTGGCCTATTTCGTCCTGCGAGCGTCGTTGTTCAGTTTTGAGGACCTTTTTCTCCTGCACCAGCGCCTGCATGTCCTTAGAGAATTCCTGCATATCATGCTCAAAGGCCCTCAGCTCATCGGCCAGGGCATTCTGGTCTTTCTCTTGTCCCTGCTGGTTAAGCTCGGCTACCTCCCTGGAGAAGCGCGTAAGGGTTTCGCCCAGCTGCTTGATGCTCTGTTCTAGCTCGTCCATGCTAGGTTCAAGTTGCGCTAGCCCCTTTTGCAGCGTTCCCATCCCTTGGGTCAGGAGCTTTTCACCTTTGCGTAGGGCGCCGCTGCACTCCTCCATGAGCGAGTTGAATTCGTTATTCATCAGGCGAATGGCCGCTGCAGTATCGCCATTTGTCCGCTTGGTGTAGCTGGAGAATTCACTCTGGCTTAATTCAAAGGTTTTGTACCCGCTGGCACCACCGTTGCCAATCTGGATCATGAGCCCATTGCTTCTGGTGCTGAGCGTGGTGTCGCCATGCCGCCATAGCTGCGTGGAATCGTTGAGCATGCCCAGGCGCTGGATTCTAGGCATAGCGTAGAGCCAAGAAGTAGAGCATAAAGTGATGATGCACAGTGTATTTACCACGAATCGTTTCATAGCTTCCCGCAGATTGCAATTTTTAGTAGGCCAATCATCCCTCCTGCAAAGGTAATACACCTGGTGGAATTGCGAAAATCTCCTGCCAGATTGCCCACCGCATTTAGGGCTTTCTGGAGGTTTTATGCAACCCTATTGGGTTAAAAACCCGCCGATTATACCCGGAGGTGTAAGCGTTGCATTACCCCCGAGCCTACAACCCCCGAAACTGTAACGAGATAGGTCGTGAAAATAGATGTAAAATATTGATTATCAGTATTGTATTATTTATTGCTATTTTTTAATTGGAGAGGGCTTTGAGAATGAAAACGTTAGAGAAAAAGCGAAAAATGCAAGCATCGGAACGTTTTTTTTTCCCGGTAAATCTCCCCAACTTCGCAGTGTTAAAGTTGGAGGGCAGGAGAGTCGTGAAGACCGTGTTGGAAATGGGCGGCAAGGCGCAAGAAACCTGGGCAAAATGCTTGGCGGATATCCGAGGCAAGATACATCCGGCCGAGTATGAGGCTTGGTTTGCCCCGATACAGGCCGTAAGCCTTGTAGGAGAGACCCTTACCATACGGTTGCCTAGCCACTTTTTCTATGAGCAGCTGGAGGGGAACTACATCCGAGAGCTCACGCAGGCTATTGCCCAGCATATAGGCCAGAACGCCCGGCTGAACTACGACGTGGTGATGGATCGGCGCCTAGTACCCACAGGCGGCTACAGCACTACCTACCCTAAAGGGCCTGATTACAACCAATCGCCCCAACTTGTGAACTTGAAGGCTGAGGTTCAGGGGGCACAGGTTATCAACCCCTTCGTTATTCCAGGCGTACAGCAGATAAAGATCGACCCGCAGCTACGCCCAGAGTATAGCTTTGAGAATTTTGTAGTCGGCTCCTGCAACGAGGTCGCCTACAAGATCGGCCAGTCACTCTGCACCAAATGGGGGAGTAGCACGGCTTTCAACCCATTTTTCATCCACGGGGGTTCGGGGCTCGGCAAGACCCACTTGGCGCAGGCCATCGGGCTGGGTATCCGTAAGCGATTCCCGAACAGCGTGGTGCTTTACGTTCGCGCAGCGCAGTTCATCGCCCAGTTTGCCATGGCCTGCCAGACCAAGAAAACCAACGAATTTGTCAATTTCTACCAGAATATCGGCGTGCTGATATTTGACGATGTTCACGAGCTAGCCCCCGCCACCAGCACCCAGCAGGCTCTTTTCGGCATCTTCAACCATCTTCACCAGCACGGCAACCAGCTCATATTTACCAGTATTCAGAATCCGGCCAATCTACAGGGGCTGCGGCAGGAGCTAGTATCACGGCTCAAGTGGGGGGCAAACGCCGAGCTTACCGCGCCCGATTATGAAACCCGCCTGGCCATTCTCCGCCACAAGCGCCTTGCCGACGGCATGGAGTGCATTCCCGACGACGTGCTCGAGTGCATTGCCCGAAAGGTGGATACGAATATACGGGAGATGGAGGGCGTGATGATTTCGCTCATTCCCTACTCATCCCTGAGCAAGCAGCGGATAACCGTGGCGCTAGCAGAGGAGAAGATCGCGAGCATTGTACGCGCCCCACATCATCGTAGCCTAGCCGTAGAGGAAATCCAGAGTCTGGTGGCCAATCACTACCATCTTGCCGTGGAGGAGATGCAGAGCAATAAGCGCAACCGCGACCTCGTGCTTGCGCGGCAAGTGGCCATGTACCTGGCGCGTAGGCATACCGACAAGAACCTTGAGAGTATAGGGCGTATTATTGGTAATAAGAGCCACGCCACAGTGCTTCATAGCTGCCGGACGGTAGAGCAGCTGCTCGCCACCGATAAGCATCTCGCCAATGATGTCAAAGATCTCGAGAGCCAGCTGGTAAGCCTGAGCGCAGAGGCTCGCTGAGCTGGCAGCGCCCATTGTGTCGCCCACTAGCGCTTACCTCTAGCATTCCCCAGGTATGGATGACACGTATAGCCAACTGCTCCGCAACTACTGGGGATATCGTACTTTTCGCCCCCTTCAGCGTGAAATCATAGCGAGCGCTGCCGAAGGGTACGATGTGCTCGCCATACTGCCCACAGGCGGAGGCAAATCCCTCACCTTTCAGATCGCAGGGCTCGCGAGAGGCGGGCTTACCCTGGTGATCACCCCCCTGATTGCACTGATGGAAGACCAGGTAGCAGCGCTCAGGCAGCGCGGTATTCGGGCGATGGCAGTCCACTCAGGCTATACCGCTGCGCAGGTTACCGAACGGCTCGATAGCTGTATCCACGGGCACTTCAGCTTTCTCTACCTCTCGCCAGAACGCTTACGGACAGAACCCTTCATTGCGAGGCTTGAGGCGTTAGACATCCGGTTGATAGCCGTAGACGAGGCGCATTGCATATCACAGTGGGGATTCGATTTTCGCCCCTCATACCGCCAGATCGCCATACTGCGCGAGCAGCTTCCCGGAGTGCCAGTGATAGCGCTTACCGCCTCAGCTACCCCCCCTGTACAGCAGGATATTTGCCAACAGCTCTTGATGGAGCATCCCCAGGTGGTAAGCGGGGAGTTCTCGCGCCGAAACCTCATATACGGGGTTAGGCATCCGAAAGACATTAACGCTGCCATGCTCCAGTTTATTGCGCGGGTCAAGGGGAGCGGGATTATTTATGTGCGTAGCCGGGCCGGCGCGCAGGAGGTGGCGAGAATTCTTTGCGCCTCTGGGTTCAAGGCGCTCCATTATCATGCAGGGCTTCCCGCGCAGGAACGGCTCCAAAAGCAAGAACGTTGGCGGAAAGGCGACTTTCCCATCATGGTTACCACGAATGCGTTTGGCATGGGGATTGATAAGCCAGATACGCGGTACGTGCTGCATCTGGGCATACCCTCCTCGCTCGAGGAATACTACCAAGAGGCCGGGCGAGCCGGGCGCGATGGGCAGACAGCCTACGCGCTCCTCCTTGCCGAGGAGTGGGATTACGCATTTGCCCGTGAAAAGCTACAACAGCGCTACCCCCCCCTGGCAGTCCTCTACAGGGTATGGCGGGCACTCATGGCCTTTCTGACCACCGCCACCTGCCATGATGATCGGTATGAATTCGATCCCAAACTCTTTCGGCAGCTATCGAACCTCGACCCTCTCGAGTTGCGCGATGCCCTAGGGCTATTCCAGCGTAAAGGGTGGATTTCGCTAGAGCAGGTTCGCCTGCCCACCCTGTGGATTCGCGTCCTTGCCGATAGGCAGGCATTAGACGCCCGCCGCCGCCGCCATTCACGCCGCAATGTTCTGCTGCAGACCCTAGTGGGAAACTACCCTGGGATATGCCAGCGAGTGGTGGAGTGCAAGCAGCCAGAGCTAGCATCCCTGTTGCCAGAGTTGGGGCATCAGATCCCTCAGCTACTGGCGCAGCTTAGCGATCGGGGACTTATCGAGTTGAAGAGCGCATCGCCAGCCTGCATGCTCTCGCTGCGGGGTGCGAGTACCGATTTCCCCATCCCCCCCATTGATAGGCAGGAGCTTGAGGCCGACTACCAGCGGGAACGGGAGCGGCTCGAGTCCATGATAGCCTACGCGCAGAACAGCCATCAGTGTAGAGAGTACCAGATAGCCCGCTACTTTGGCGTGCAAGCCCCGCTGCGGTGCGGGCATTGCGATATTTGCATAGAAGGGAAACGATGAGAACAGCCCCTCTGCCTCCTGCCCTATGGGTGGGAGTTTTTTTTTTTAGGGTGTAAAAAGGCAACTATTCGGAGGAGAGTTGCAACGGTAATGCTCGCCAAATTCATACGCTTGAGGGCGAAAGGGAAAAATTTTCATGGAGTAAGACCGCAAGAAAGAACAACGGATTGCGAAATAGATTACTTTTACAGTGAATTTCCGCAACCAAATGGTATCGATTTAGCCCCTAGTAGCACGGGTTCAGCCGCCATTCTGCAATGGGAATAGTGGCATAATAGGCACTTTGCTGCTGGGATTTCAGCGTAGAGCAAGTTGTTTAACTACATAAAAGGAGTGCTCCTAATGGATACGAATGCTACGGTAGGCAAAGAGCAGCCCTACATAAAGGCAGGGCCCTTCAAGGTACGATTCCCCTTTGTGCACTATCGGTTTGAGGTGGCCGATTTCGTGCAGGGATTGCTGATGTGCGCGGTGTGCTTGGGTGCGATACCATTGCTGCAGGATAATCTCGGCATGCCCTTTGAGGTGGCGTTGGCCATAGTGATACTCAACGGATTCCTGTACACGTGGCATACACTCCTGGGCGACCCTGTAGTGCCCGGTTGGATTACCCCAGCCATCCCGTTGCTAGTGGCCTATTGCCTCACCTTCCCAGAGGGGACTGAGCGCATGCAGGCGCTGGTGGCGTTTGAGATCACCCTCGGGATCTTCTCCATTCTTTTGGGGATTACAGGGTTGGCCGGTCGGCTGATAAAGCTTGTGCCATCTGCCATCAAATCGGGCATTATACTTGGCTCGGGGGTTTACGCCGTCTACATGATATTCGTGGGCGGAGGGAAGTTCGACGCCATGCCCATTACCACGACCATCTGCCTGGTTGTAACCTTCTACCTCCTCTTCTCCACGGGATTCAAGAAGCTCTCCATGAGGAGCAAATTCTGGGGGTGGTTCTCCAATCTCGGGATTCTCCCGGCTATACTGGTCGCCGTTATAGTGGCGCCGCTGGTGATGGAAACGCCTGGGGCTACATTCTTCGAGCGGATGTTCTCCCAGTTTGAATGGGGATTCTCCCGCCCGGATTTCGCCACGCTCTGGACCGATTGGGTACCCTGGGGCACGCTTGGTTGGCCCAGCGCCATCAAGTTCGTGAATGCCATCCCCACCGTACTGGCCATCTACATCGTGCTATTTGGTGATGTGGTGCAGAGCAAGGCGCTGGTGCGCGATGCCGATGTGACCCGCCCAGACGAGAAGATAGACTACAACCCCAATCGCGCCCACCTGATCTTCGGGATTCGCAACACTGTGATGGGGTGCATGGGGCCAGATATCACCATGTGCGGGCCGCTGTGGGCTGCTATGCAGGTGGTGGTATGCGAACGTTACAAGCGAGGCCCTAAGAGCATGCAGTCGATTTTTGGGGGGGCGGCAAGCTTCCGATTCGGGACCTTCACTGGGTACTGGCTTCTGCCAATAGTCACGTTGGTTCGTCCTATACTGTCGGTGGCTCTTGCGCTTACCCTAGTAGTTCAGGGATTTGTGAGCGTGCGTATTGGGGTGCAAGAGTCGCGCAGCTTTAGGGATCTCGGCATAGCGGGTGTCATTGCTGGGGTTATTCTAGCCCGTGGTTCGGCTTGGGGCTTGGCGGTCGGCATTATGGCCTGCCTGCTCTCCTACGGGTTTGATTTCTTCAAGGGAGATAAGGAATTCGGCTCGCTGTGGTCCAAAAAGGTAGAGGCTCTCAATCAGGAGGATCTAGACGACCTGGACGAGATGGACAAAGAGGAGAAGTAGAACGCAAGGAATCCATCCGCTGTAGATTTTAATGCGGAGGTTCAGAGAATTGCACTAGCCAATCTCTAGAAAGGATATTCATATGGAATTTCAGAAGATCCCTAGCTTTACGGTGAATCACCTGGTTCTGCTGCCGGGGATTTACATCTCGCGTCAGGATAGCCTTGAGGGGCATCTGCTTACCACATTCGACGTTCGCATGAAAGCCCCGAATCGCGAGCCAGTCCTCAGCGGGCAGGCTGCCCATACGTTAGAGCATCTGGGGGCAACCTTCCTGCGCAATCATCCTCTCTGGCGTGAGCGCACGGTATACTGGGGACCAATGGGTTGCCTCACGGGGTTTTACCTCATCCTCAAGGGGGATCTCAAGCCGATGGATATCCTTCCGCTAATGCAGGAGACCTACCGTTTCATGTCGTCCTACCAGGGCGAGATCCCCGGGGCTACACCGCGCGACTGCGGTAACTACTCCTATCAGGATCTACCAGCAGCCCGAGGGGAGGCGGCCAGCTTCCTTAGGGTGCTGGAGAATCTGGAGGCTGATAGGATGGTGTACCCCCAGTAGTACGGGGTCATTTTCGTATCGGGTGGGTATCTAGCCAAAGCGAAGCGGGGAACGATTTTCCTCTCGATGTTTCGGGGTGTGTCCACACAGGCGGGCACGCCCCGTTTTTTTTTACCCAATGGGGAGGGTTTATCACGACGCAGCATCGTTAGGGCGAGCACTTGCTCCGCTCGGCATCGCCCCTACCAAGAACGCGATGGGCAACCTCGCCAATTGATAGAAATGCACATAATCGTGACGCGGCGCGCCACGTCGCGACAAACGCCCTCACCCCAGCAGGAAGCCGTGCTCGTACACCTTGGGCTCTATCTTCTTCGCGAGGGCTTTTAGCGCGGTGCGCAGTGTGGAGATCAGCTCGGTGTAGCG
>LIIK01000014.1 GCA_001421095.1 Candidatus [Bacteroides] periocalifornicus
CCCCGCGGGGGGCCGCGCGGCCCGGAAGGCCCGGCGGGCCATCGAGAGCACCAGCGCCAGCCCCGGTCGGCGCGCCAGGCTGTAGGCCACGATCTCCCCGTTGAAGAGGTCGATCATCGGGGAGAAGTACCCGGTCTCCCCCCGGATGGTGTACTGGGTGACGTCGGTGGCCCACTTCCGCCCGGGCGCGGCCGCGGCGAAGTCCCGCGCCAGCACGTTGGGCGCGATGCCCGAGGCCTCCCCCTTGGGGCGGCGCCACTTGCGTTTGGGGCAGTGCCCGGCGAGCCCGAGCGCCCGCATGCGGGCGCGCACGGCCTTGGCGTTGACCGCCAGCCCCTCGGCCTGGAGCTNCGCGGTGATGCGCCGGTACCCGTAGCGCCCCCGGTGCTGCGCGTGGACCCGTGCGACCGCGTCGCGCAGCGCGTCGGCCCCCCCCGGCGCCGGGCGCTTGAGCTGGTGGTAGAAGGTGGAGCGCGCCATCCCCGCGAGCTCCAGCAGGAGCCCGAGGCCGTGCGCGGACCTTAGCGCTTGGATGGCTTCCGCCCGCTGGCGCCGCGTCGGGGCGCCCGGGCCTGGGCTAAGGTCCTGAGTTTTTTTAGCAGCGCGAGCTCGGCCTTCAGCCGGGCGTTCTCGTGCTCCAGCCGCTCGAGCGGGGTCTTCGGCGCGCGTTTCCTCGGTCGTCCCATCGGTGATGCCTCCTTTCCCTTTCCGCCCCGCGGGCCGCGCAGCGCAGCGTAGCCCCGCGCCCGGGCGACCCGCACCCACTTCTCCAGCGCCGCGCGGCTCACCCCGCGCGCCCGCGAGATCTCCGGCAAAGGTACGCCTTTTTCGATGTGCTGCCGCGCCATCGCGACGCGCTGCGCGCCGGTGGGCCGGGCGGCGGCCCAGGGCCGAAGCCCGGCCTCACCGGCGCGGTCGTAGCGTCGGACCCACTCCAGGATGGTCCGCTCCTTGATGCCGAGCTCCCGCCAGAGGCGGTGGATCGGCNTCCCGGCCTTGACCCGCTGCACGATCTCGAGGCGGGTCTCAAATGGATGCTGCATGGTTGTTCCCCCCTAAAAGTTTTTTGTCTAACTTTTGGGGCGCGTATCACTCCAGGGTTACTACGCTGTAAATAGATGGGATGCAGGCCAACAAGCAGGCTGTGGAGGGCTACCTCTACTCACCTGTCTATAGGCTCAGCAGCCCGAGCCCAGAGATTGAGGTCGGATGCCAGTACATGCTCGCCTCAAAGGACGATGACGATGCCTCCCTTACCCTGGAGTATCGGCTGGATGATGACCCTTGGACTGAAACGGGAGTGGACTACTCGAACAGCACGCCCGATTGGCAGAGCGCCAACATCCAAGAGGCAGATCTGGCGGGTAAGCAGTTCTTGCAGGTTCGTTGGCGCTATACGGCCTCCAAGAGCACGTTCTACGCGCTGCTCGATAATATCGCCGTGGTAGAGAAACAACCGGGGACTACACGCACAGTATCCTATGTGGCGGTGCCTGCAGAGGGCGGCACCTTTGAGGTGGACGGCGTATCTACAGCCAACCAGAGCGTAGAGCTTGGCAATGAGCCTAAAACCGTGGTGGCCAAGCCCAACTCCAGATTTGAATTCGTGCGTTGGGACGATGGCTCTACCAATCCAGCGTTCACCTCTTCGGCCTACATCTATGAGGATGCCACAGTGAAAGGCTACTTCCGTAGGGCTGGCGAGGTCACGCTCTCCTACGTTGCGCTACCTGCTGAGGGTGGGCATTTCTCCATCGGCGGGCAAACGAACAGCCAGCAGACTATAGCCAAGAACTCCAACGCCCAGCCAGCACGTGCAGTGCCTGCGGAGAACTACCGGTTCGTTCGGTGGCTCGATAACGGGAGTACTACCCCGGAACGTACAATGACGGCAGTGCAGAGCGACACTGTGCTTACGGCAGAATTCGCACGCCTGTACCGCCATGAGGTGATAGTGAGAGTAACCGATGGCACCAATCCTCTGCCAGGGGCTACGGTAACGGTGGATAGCACCACGGTACAGACCGACAGCGAGGGTATGGCTAGATTCCAGTCCCTTACGGAGGGCAAGCACCCCTATACCGTGCTACTCTCAGGATTTGCCGCGGCCTCTGGAGAGCTTGAGGTAACCGCCACTACCCAGCAAGTGGAGGTGATACTCAGCCGGCTCTCCGCGGTAACCCTGCTTGTGTCCTGTCAAGGAGAGGCAATACCTGATGCTATTATAACGCTTGGCAACCAGCAATATAGCACTGATGCCGAGGGGAAAATCACCCTCTACCTTGCCAACGGCACCTACCATTTCACGGTGGCTAAGCAGGGGTATGCTGATGCTACGGGCGATATAGAGGTGAAGGGGCAGCCGGTGAGCAAGCAGGTAGAGCTGGTGAAAAATTCGCCCAACGCGGTAGTATCCAACGCGCTGAATGCGGTAGTACCCTGCCCCAATCCATTCAGCACTGTGCTAACGCTAACCAATGCCCGTGGGGTGCGCGCAATAAGGGTGCTAAATGCGCCCGGGCAAACCGTGCTAACCCGCACCCACAGCGGTGGAACCACGGTTACGATTCCCACAGCAGAGTTTCCGTCGGGGTGCTACTACCTCCACCTGGAGGATGCCCAGGGGAATTCTCGGACGTTAGTGGTAGTGAAACAGTAGCAATAGCTAGCTACAGAGAGCGGGGGTGGCCACAAGCTGCCCCCGTTCATTTTATACACAGCGGGCGGCTTGCAGAAATATTCCGCTGCATCCGCAAGGGCATTGAGCTGTGCTACCATCTTACTTCCATCGCTGCATGTTCGGGGTTGGAGTGGCGATGGTAAGGGCAAAACCCGAAAGTGGGATTTGCAATTTCTATTCGGGTTCATTAACTTTGCCGCACAGACTAGAGCAATTATCAATTAGAGAAAGGAGGCGGGCTATGGCTTTCCATTCGCACGCAGAACACGAAGAGCACCACCATCACGGGCATGAATCGGAAGAAGAGGGGCATCCGTCAGCCCATTCGCTCGATGGCGGTGAAGGGCTAGATTCCCACGGGCATCACCACCACGGGCATTCGCCCCATGATCACGAGCATGACCACGAGTGCCATGAGCACGGTGAGGGGGCAGCAGTCCATGAGCACCACCACGCTGCTGGGGAGTGCTGCCATGCGCATGTGGGGCATCACCATGGGCATCACCACGGCTATGCCGATGTTACAGGTGCTAAGCTCCTGTGGACCTCCCTGCTCAATATCACGTTCACCGTTATAGAGGTCGTGGGGGGGATTATCTCCAACAGCCTCTCGCTGCTCTCAGATGCGCTGCATAACCTGGCCGATTCCTCGGCTATCTTCCTGGCCTACGTAGCCCACCTGGTGAGTAAGCGTAAGCCCGATGTGCGCAAGACCTTCGGTTACAAGCGGTTTGAGATCATAGCGGCCTTCATCAATGCGGTAATCCTCATAGGTATCTGCCTCTACCTCTTTGTGGAGGCCTACCGAAGGTTCATGAATCCAGAGCCGATTAAGGGGCTGGTGATGCTGATAGTGGCCATTGCTGGGCTGTTGGCCAACCTCATTTCGGTTATCATACTCCACAGCCGCAAGGGGAGCAATCTGAATGTGCGGGCTGCCTACCTCCACCTCATGGGCGACACCCTCTCTTCGGTGGCTGTCATCCTCGGGGGGCTCTGTATCTGGCTGTGGAATGTGGTGTGGGTCGACCCGCTCATTACGGTGCTGGTGGGCATCTACATCATTTGGCACACCTGGGGCGTGCTGCGCGAGAGCACCGATATCCTTATGCAGGGTACGCCTCCAGGCCTGGATCTCAAGGGTGTAGCGGGTACTATAGAGGCTGTGCCTGGCGTGAAGGGGGTACACCATATGCACGCTTGGCGGTTGAACGATGCGCAGATCCACCTAGAGGCGCATGTGGATCTGGAAGACGACCTGCAACTTAGCCAGGCTGAGCGGCTAAGAGCGCATATCGCCGACCTGCTAAGGGAGGGTTACGGAATAGCCCACATCACCCTGCAGATGGAGCATCACCCGGGGGCATGCGAGCTCTCTGGTGGGTGCGACTGCCTGCCCGATAAGGGCGTATGCTGCTAAAGAATTTTCCGCCTCCTTTAGGTCGCTTTTGCCCAGGTCTCGTACCAGCCTAATATTCAGCCCATGCAGCTCTCCACCCCGGTAGCGTTGCCTGTTTTGCCCAGAGTCTCGCAGGCTGATACCATAGTTACCTTGGGTTCATGCTTCGGGGTGGCTATGGGGTGTAGGCTGCAGAGGGCGGGGTTTGATGTGGTGGGAGGGCAATTCGGAACGCTCTTCAACCCTGAGAGCATCAGGCTCACCATAGCGCAGGCCTTGGATGGGAGCGTGCCACCCCCTCAGGAATTCTGCGAACAAGATGGGCTGTACGTACACACGGATTACCACAGTACACTTGCACGGAGCTGCGTAGAGGAGGCGCGAGGGGCTATTGAATCGGCGAACGCTGGGCTCCGGGAGGCACTGCAGCATGCCGAGTGGCTGGTGGTCACATTCGGCACTGCCTGGGTGTATCGCCTCTCCACCAGAGGGGTAGTGGCCAACTGCCACAGGCTGCCACCCTCCAGTTTCACCCGAGAGCTGCTCTCGCCCGAGGAGATAGTAGAAGGGTGGTGCGCGCTTGTAGGGCGGCTGCGAGAACTGAATCCCAAGCTGCGCATAATGCTCACGGTAAGCCCGGTACGCCACCTGCGCGATGGGCTACGGGAGAATTCGGTGAGCAAGGGCACACTGCACCTCGCGGTACATCGGCTCACTACCACCCTCCCAGAGCTCTACTACTTCCCTGCTTACGAGATACTCATCGATGAGCTGCGCGACTATAGGTTTTACGCTGAGGATATGGCGCATCCCTCTCCCCAGGCAGAGCAGATGGTGTGGGAACGGCTGCAAGAGGCGTGGCTAACCCCTTCCGCTCGGGAGAATGCTAAGCGGATTGGCGATTTTCTCTCTCTGCTACACCATCGTCCGCGGGTGCCAGGTAGCCCAGCAGATCGCACGGCTATTGCCCAGCTTACGGTGCAGCTGGAGGCTCTAAAGCGGGAGTTCCCTAGGGGGCGTTGGGAGGATGAGGAACGGATGCTAAAGGAAAGGAGGAATGCTCACCATTAGGATTCTAGCGCATGCAAAAGGGTATTTTGGGGAGAATGCGAATGGCAAGTTGAGCATGACTTTCAATCACATACATTCATCGAAGGTTGTAGCAACGCAGAGCGTCACGATGTCTTGTGGTGGCGCTTCTAGGTGCATACCATTTCTACCTGCCCAAACGTTTAGAATTGTAGTACCAACAATCCAGACAATGAAACGCCAGATTTTCAAATCAATCCTCACCCTCGCATGTGGGGTAATGCTAACACAAGTAGCCATGAGTCAAGCTTTTATACCGAAGGATGCCGAGATTGCGCTACCAGCCCGTAGTGCCAAGCTCGAGGCGAACGTAATGGAAGTGTATGCCAAGCGGGCTTCTGCAGCAGGGGCAGACTTCAAGGGGCAGGCGCTGACCCAGCAGCAGGTGGCCGACCTCCTGTGGTGCGCCTACGGGGTGAACCGGAAAGATGTGGGCAAGCTCACCGCCCCCTCCACCATGAATAGCCAAGAGGCCACCCTATACGCCATATTCCCCTCGGGAGCCTACCGCTATGATAATGCGAACCACAAGCTAATACGGGTGGCCACCGCCGACCTTCGTAAGGAGGTCGCCTCCATGCAGAAGGACATGGCCGATGCCCCGCTTATGCTCGTCGTTGTATGCCATCCCAACAAGATCCCTGTGCCACCTGCAAAGCAGAGGGAGTGCTGCCTTATCGATGCCGGCATCGTCTCGCAGAACATCTCGCTCTATTGCGCTGCTGCGGGGCTGAAGAACCGTCCGCGGATCACCATGGATCAGGATGCGCTGCGCAAAGCACTCGGGCTAGCGGCTGACGACATGCTGGTAATCAACCACCCAATAGCCCTGTAGGCTCTCAAATTCTCTGCAGCGTAGGGCTGCGAGGTCGATGTTGGCAGTCTGCCCAAGTACCCCTTGGGTGGACTGCCTTTTTGCATCATGCTATAACCCTTACAATCAATTCACTAGCTAATACCATCTATGCCATACGGGTAAGCTCGGCGGCGAAATTCTGCGGTAGATTTTGCCAGTTCGGGAAAAGTTCCTACCTTTGCGGTCGGAATAGGGTCACCATTCCAGCTAGCGTGCGGGGTGGAGCAGTTGGTAGCTCATTGGGCTCATAACCCAAAGGTCGTAGGTTCGAGTCCTGCCCCCGCTACAGAGCATTTTTGCAAGAAGGCGTAACGAAATTAAGCTTCGTTGCGCCTTTTTTATATACCTTTGCGGTACGCTTTGGATATCGCACGATTGAAACATTTATACCTGGTGGGGCGTTATATCTACAGCGCGGATTATGGCGTGGGCTGTGTGATGCCCATGCAGAACTCTGGTTAGTTCCGTTTTTCTTGAAAAAAGAAGCTGAATTATGAGACGTCTGTTGCTTGTTGCAGTCCTTCTGGCAGGCTCGCTGTGCGCTATGGCGCAGTTCCACCTCGGGATACGCTCTGGCTTTAGCGCCCCGTACTACACGCATTACAGCGAGGGGAAGGATCTTAATGGAGTCAAGGTGGAATCTCGCTACTCCTCCAGCGCCATAGTGGGCATCCACGGGGGGGCCTTTGGGCTATACGAGGTGCCGATTGTCGATGAATTTAGCCTTGAGGGCGAGGGGGGCGTACAGTTCTCACGGCTAGGGGGCAGCGTGGCTGGGGTCACCACGAGCCTGTACTACATGCAGTTCCCCATGCGGGCTAATGCCGTCTACAAGCTCGGGGAGCTTGGCTCGGCGGGGCCAGCATCCATCTTGGCTAGCATTGGCCCGCAGATCGGCATAGGGCTCGGGGGCTCTATGAATCAGTATACAGTAGAGTGGGGCGAAGGGGGAATGAATCGTCTCAATGTAGACCTCAGCTTCCACCTCGGCATGAGATTCTCACGCATTCCACTCCAGGGAACGGTATTCTACGAGCTAGGACTCACCAGCTATGGTGGCTCTAAGCACGAATCGAACACGCTCAACAATGTGGGGCTCTCTGTCGCCTACCTCTTCTTCTAGGTGGGGAGGGCAATGATAATCAACGGCGCGCTGTGCCGTACCTCAAATCAACAAATCCTGTGTAACAATGCGCAAACTCCTGTTTCTCATAGCATGTTTGGTTGCCAGCGTATACGCTTCGGCACAAGTCGCTTACGGCCCTGTGGCGGGGGGCTCTTTCGCCACCCAGAGCAGGTCCTTTGGCAAGAATGACAAGGTTATCTCGAGCATGGCGGTGGGCTACCATATTGGCGGCGAGTTCCTCGCGCATCTCCCGGTAGTCGGTCTGGAGATCGAGACCGACCTGCTCCTGCATCGCAAGGGGAGCCATTACACCGAGAATGGAGGCCCTGAAATTACCACTACCTACTACTACCTCGACTTGCCAATCAGGTTGAACTACGCGCTCGGCCTTTCACGCACGAACCTATTCATCGGTATTGGGCCCACATTCTCGTATGCCCTATCAGGTTCGCGTGAGAGAGAAAAGAACAAGGTGGAGGATGTTCTCAACGATTTTAACCAGCGCCACTGGGATATTGCAATAGGAGCGCAGCTGGGCGTGCGTGTCGTGGGCGTGCAGTTCAAGGTGTTCTATGATCTTGGGCTCGTGGACATATCGCGTAACCCGCACCACAAAGTCGGAAACCGCGTACTGGGGCTGCAGCTAGGGTATCTGTTCTAGCCCTTAAAGGCGTACAAATGCAAGGGGAGAGGCCTGGTGTAATGCGCCTCTCCCCTTTTTTCGCATTTACGGAAGGCCGCCCTGCATTGTTCCCCGAACTCTGCAATACACAGTATTAAACGGCACGGCGTGCCACCTCGTTTTTCTACATTTTCTCAGCGATCCCTTACTTGTTCCAACACGTAGATCTTGCCTCCATGCTGCGCACCATTCACCTTGGGTTGGGGTCTAATATTGAGCCTCGCGCCAGCTACCTTGCAGAGGCTAGGCTGAGTATTGAGGATGCGGTAGGGGAGGTAGTCGCCCAGTCGTCAGTTTACGAGAGCGAGCCGTGGGGTTTCCAGTCAGACACATGGTTTCTGAACCAGGTGCTAGTATGCCAAACCACGCAATCACTCCTCCAAGTACTCCGTACCACGCAGTCCATAGAGCGCCAGCTAGGGCGAACTGCCAAAACGAGCGGAATCTACCGCGCGAGAACCCTAGATATCGACATTCTCCTAGCAGGTGAAGAGCGGATTGGCACACCCGAACTGCAGATTCCGCATCCCCACATTGCCGACCGTCGGTTCGTGCTAGCCCCTTTGGCAGAGCTAGATCCCAATGGGCATGCCCCTGGGGTAACCGCCAGCTGGCGCGAACTCCTAGCGCGGTGCACCGATACAGGCAAGGTGCGGCTATACGCACGCTAGAGAAAACCAAAGGGAAGTCTCCTATTCGCACGGAAAGCCCCATTTCCCTCTGGTTACGGCGTGGCGTACCGCACCAGCGCAGGGTTCTATTAGCGTTCATGCCGCAGTTTTGGAGCGTGAAAGTCTGCATCGTGCAAAAGAAAAATGGCGTGCAGGTTTGCCAGTTCAGAGAAAAGCTCTAACTTCGCGCCTCGGTAGGCTATGCTGCATACGGCAGCCGCTGGCCAGGTTGGTAATGCTAAATGGTAGCAGCAGTGGCAAAGGTAGATCTGATCAAAGTGGCCGAGCAGGCCTTTGCGGGTGAACCGAAGGAGTTCCCTGCATTCCAGAGTGGCGATACCATCACGGTGTCGTACAAGATTCGCGAAGGGAACAAAGAGCGAATCCAGCAGTATAAGGGCGTTGTAATCCAGATAAAGGGCGCCCAGGCAATGAAGATGGTTACTGTCCGTAAGATGTCGGGCAGCGTAGGGGTAGAACGTATTTTCCCCCTGCCTTCACCCTTCATCGAGAAAATCGAGGTGAACAAGCTCGGGAAGGTTCGGCGGAATAGAATCTACTACCTCCGCGGCCTCACAGGCAAGAGGGCCAATATCAAGGAAAGGATAGTGCGCACCCAGCCCAAGGCCGAGTAAGAAAAACCGCGCAGGGTATTGCCTATTCCAGAAAAAGGTGCTACCTTTGCGGTATGGGAACATGGGGCTCCGTAGCTTAACTGAATAGAGCACCTGACTACGGATCAGGAGGTTGCAGGTTTGAATCCCGCCGGAGTCACAGGGGAATGGCCAGAGGGTCGTTCCCCTTTTTTTATTCCCCATTGCGCAGCCCCTAGTGTACATGAGGGTAGCGCCCCACTCCCCTCCTAGTTGTAAGTGCTGGAATATGCCCTAGGCACGGGTGATTTTTGGGAATTTGCACCCTCGATGGTTGATTTTCCAACGATTAGCACTACATTTGCGGTGGGGGTGTAGGCTGCCTCCATTTGAAAAAATCACACTGTAACAGTAGTAAGATGGTACATTATAAGCAATTAGGCGTAACGTTGGCAATGGGTCTCGGGTTGCTGCTCGGGGCAAACCAGGCAGAGGCCTGCACCAATTTTCTCATAACCAAGGGTGCTTCTGCCGACGGGAGCACCATGATAACCTACGCGGCAGATTCGCACCTGCTCTACGGCGAACTCTACTTCTGGCCCACGGCTAAGTACCCCAAGGGCGCCCTCTACAAGGTTTACGAGTGGGACACGGGCAAGTACCTAGGCGAGATCCCCCAGGTAGAAAGCACCTACAGCGTGGTGGGCAACATGAATGAGCATCAGCTGGCTATAGGCGAAACCACCTATGGCGGCAGGCACGAGCTGGCCGATAGCACAGGCATCATGGACTACGGCACTCTGATCTATGTGGCCCTGCAGCGCGCCAAGACCGCCCGCGAGGCAATACGCGTAATTACCGATTTGATGCGCGAGTACGGCTACGCAAGCAGTGGCGAATCGTTCTCCATCTCAGACCCCAATGAAGTCTGGATTCTTGAACTCATAGGCAAGGGAACGAAGTTGGGTGTCGACAAGAAGACCAAGCGGCCTGTAAACCTCCGCAAGGGCGCTGTATGGGTAGCCCGCCTGGTCCCCGACGGCTACGTTTGTGGGCATGCAAATCAAGCCCGTATCACCACTTTCCCCTTGGCCAATGGCAAGACCTCCATTACCGATAAGCAGATAAATAAGCTCAACGACCCCAAGGTAACCACAGTCTACAGCCACGATGTGATCTCCTTTGCCCGCGAGATGAACTACTTCAAGGGTAAGGATGCCGAATTCAGCTTCTCAGACACCTACGCCCCCGTAGATTTCGGCGCTGCCCGTTTCTGCGAAGTACGGGTGTGGAGCTTCTTCAGAACTTTAGTGCCCGGGTTTATGGACGAGTACCTCGACTACGCCATGGGGAAGAACCTTACCCACCGTATGCCACTCTGGGTGAAGCCAGACCACAAGCTCACAGTGCACGAGGTGATGGATGCCATGCGCGACCACCTGGAAGATACCCCCCTAGATATGCGCAAGGACCCCGGCGCGGGCATGAGCGCCTGCCCCTACCGCTGGCGTCCCATGATCTGGGAGTATAAGGGGAAGAAGTACGTGAATGAGCGCGCCACCGCCACCCAGCAGACCGGTTTTGTGTTCGTAGCCCAGAGCAGGAGCTGGCTGCCCGATCCCGTGGGCGGCATCCTCTGGTTCGGGGTAGACGACGCAGCCTCCACGGTATTCACCCCCATGTACTGCGGTTTGCAGAAGGTGCACCCCTCCTACGCCGTGGGCAATGGCGACATGCTTACCTACAGCAGCACCGCAGCTTTCTGGAAATTCAACAAGGTGACAAACTACTGCTACCTACGGTATGACCTCATGCACCCCGATCTCCGAAAAGAGCAACTCCGGCTAGAGAATCAGTACCTTGAGGGCTCCAAAGAGATCGATGAAAAGGCCGCAGAACTCTACAAGACCGATCCTGAGAAGGCACGCCAAATGGTGAGCGACTACAGCTACCAGATGGCCGAGAACACCATGAATGCCTGGGACAAGCTCTACGAATTCCTGCTGGTGAAATACATCGACGGCAATGTGAAGCAGGAGAAAAACGGAGTCTTCCTCCGCTCAAAGGACAGCGAGCGAATCCCCGCCAAGCCCAGTAATCCAGACTTCCCCGATTGGTGGAAAGAGGAGGTGATAAGGGCTACGGGCGACCGATTCCTGCACCTCTAGAATCCCCAGAGGCAACATCCAGAAGGGCGATATGCGCCAGCATATTAGGCTGGTGCGTGTCGCCCTTCTTTACGAGCACGGTAGAATGAACATTCGGCTGGTATGCGTAGGTAAGACTTCCGCAGCGTACCTACAGGCGGGCATTGCCCTTTATGCCGAGCGGTTGCGTAGGTACAGCAAGTTCAGCCTTGTGGAGCTAGAAACCCCGGGTGCCTGGTCTCGTTTGCCCCCAGGAGAGCTGCTCCGTCGTGAGGGCGAGCTGCTGCTTAAGCATTCGCCCAGAGGGGAATTCGTGTACCGATTCGACGAGCGGGGCCAGAGCATCACATCCCCAGGGTTGGCCCGCCTAATCGAAAATCATGGCCTGCGGGGCGAGAGTTCGCTCGCGTTCCTCATTGGAGGGGCGTACGGATTCTCAGAGGAGGTGAAAGCAGAGTGCCCACATTCGCTCTCGCTCTCCCAGCTCACATTTAACCACCAGATGGTGAGGCTTATAGCGATAGAGCAGATCTACAGAGCCTTCACCATTATCCGAGGCGAACCCTACCATCACGGGTAGCGTCCCAGGGCAAAAGCCGGAGACTGGCTCTGCCTGCCCAGGGTGGCGTCCTCGTGGAAAACCAGGCAACTCTTTCGCAGCCAGGGCTTTCAGCATTGTCAAGAGCCCGTATTTGTCGCGAGCAATAGGGGAATTCGTAAAATAAGCCATTGCCATTTTGGGGAGATGGAGTCGTTAATCAATAGCCTAAATTCAACGCCAATAGCCCCCTCGTTCGACACCTTTATTGGGTATTGTGCCCAGGTGCTACGGGTCGGCGGAACATTGCTCTACCCTACCGACACCATCTGGGGGCTAGGGTGCGATGCCACGCAACCCCAGGCCGTAGAGCGAATATACCGAATAAAGGGACGCCCAGAGGGGAAAAGCCTGCTGGTGCTGGTGGGCAGCCTACACATGCTGCGCAGCTACGTAGAAGAAATTCCAGAAGTTGCGTGCGAGTTGCTATCCAGCTATCCCACTCCGCTCACGGTGATCTACCCCAAGGCGAGGGGCATCGCCCCGAATGCCACTGCGGCAGACGGCAGCATCGGCATCCGGCTAGTGCACCATCCCTTTTGCCAAGCATTGCTGGAGGCGCTTGGAAGGCCTTTAATCTCAACCTCTGCCAACCTCAGCGGCGCGCCATATAGGGGCGGATTCCTCCAGATAGAGGATGCGATAAAGCGGGGGGTAGACCTCATAGTGCCCCGTGATTTCGACACCGCCAGCGGTATAGGCAAACCCTCTGCCATCTGCAAGGTGAACGGCACTGCCCTGGAGTGGGTACGCAAGTAGCCCTTTCGGCATATGGTAGAAGGCCTCAGCAGGCATTCCCCCTGAGGTGAACGCTCCTCGTCCCCGTGCCACGAAGATTGCGCTCGCAGGGTCTTGCAGAGGGATTTACCCTGCGAATTTGGTAGGAATGAAAAAAGCCGTTACCTTTGCACCTCGGAAGTAGGGAAATTACACATACAGGATATCGAGATGTACGTAGTAGTAGAGATAGCAGGGCAACAGTTCAAAGTTCAGCAAGACCAGCGGATTTACGTTCACCGGTTAGCTGGCACTGTAGGCGATGCGGTGGAGTTTAACCAGGTGCTCCTCGTAGATCATGACAACGCCGTTACCGTGGGCACTCCTACGGTGGCTGGCGCAGTGGTCAAGGCCAAAATCCTCGACCACGTGAAAGGGGACAAGGTTATAGTATTCAAGAAGAAACGCCGTAAGGGCTACAAGGTGAAGCGTGGCCACCGGCAGTGTTTCACGCAGATAGAGATTAGCGAAATAGTAGCCTAGTTCCTCCTCTTCAGCCTGGTGGTGCGAAGGGAGAGCATAACCCCAGCAGCCCGAAAGAGCTTCCCTGTCTGGAGTAGAGTAACCTGGTGCCACCACGGCCAAAGAGGCAGAACCAAAGAGAATTCAAGCAGTAGGAGGTAGATACAATGGCGCATAAGAAAGGTGTCGGTAGCTCGCGCAACGGTCGCGATTCACATAGCAAACGATTAGGCGTAAAGCTTTTCGGTGGCCAATTTGCCAAGGCGGGTAATATACTAGTTCGGCAGCGGGGTACGGTGCATAACCCCGGCCTGAATGTGGGCATTGGACGAGACCACACACTGTTCGCATTGGTCGACGGACACGTGCAGTTTGCCAAGCGTTTTGGCGGTAAGAGCTACGTGTCAGTGATCCCTGTTCCAGTAGAAGCTGCAACGCCCGCAGAGGCCACAGCACCCGCCGAATCGTAAGCCTTTACGGTGTCCCACTCATTCCACAGGCGTGGTACGACTGCTGAGCGGTAGTGCCACGCCTGCGCTATTTAGGGCGGTCCCCCCTGTCCCTTTGGATGTGGCTGTAGTCTAAATAGCTACGCGTGCCCCCATTACAGCGGTGGTCTGTTTCTTTTCGCCACCGGGGAGCTTGAATCGGGAGGATGCTTTTGCCCCTAGGGGCAGGGTAAGGGTTCGGCGTGCCTGGTGGCGCGTTGTTTTTCCCGAGCCTTCCCTCTAGAGTTACAGTGAAGAAGAGTACGCCAACGCTGCGTACCGCGCCAGTTCAAGGGGCATCTTCAGCGTTCCCATGCGTTCAGATCACCCTGCTATCGTTAGCCTACCCTGTATTTATTGAAATCGAGTTCCTAATCCTAAGGAGTTCCGTAGCACAATGCTTACCCTAAAGCGAATCAAGCAGAACAGCCAGGCGGTGGTAGAGGCCCTGGCACGTAAGGGGGTGGAAGCCCGCGAGGCCATAGCCCAAGTAGTAGACCTAGACCAGGCACGGCGCGCATTGCAGGCCGAGGCCGATACCCTCCAGGCCAATATCAACCAGGCCTCCAAGGAGATCGGGACGCTCATGCGGCAAGGGCAGCAGCAGGCCGCCGAGCAGCTAAAAGCCAACGTGGCCACCTTTAAAGAGAAGGTGAAAGCCGCCACCGAGCGCATGGGGCAAATTGACCACGAGCTTTCCGAAATCCTCGTCCAGCTCCCCAATCTACCGCATGAATCGGTACCCGACGGGCGTACCGCCGATGACAACCTTGTGGTGCGCACCGAGGGCGAGCTCCCCGAGCCATCGGCCGCCCGACTACCCCACTGGGAAGTGGCCGCGCGCCTGGGTATCATCAACTTCGAACTCGGCGTGAAGATTACCGGTAGCGGATTCCCGCTCTACCTAGGGGCAGGCGCAAGGCTCGAGAGGAGCCTGATCAACTTCTTCCTGGAGGAGAATTCCAAGGCCGGCTACCTGGAGGTGATGCCCCCGATAATGGTGAACGCCGACAGCGCCTACGCCACGGGGCAGCTCCCCGACAAGGAGGGGCAGATGTACCACGTGCCGCAGGATGGCTTTTACCTAGTGCCCACAGCCGAGGTTCCCCTCACCAATATCTACCGCGATGCCATACTGGAGGAACGTGAACTGCCAGTGCGCATCACCGCCTACACCCCCTGCTTCCGGCGTGAAGCTGGCTCCTACGGAAAGGATGTCCGTGGGCTCAATCGCCTGCACCAGTTTGACAAGGTGGAGATTGTGTGCATAGACACCCCCGCCCGCTCCTACGATAGGCTCGAGGAGATGGTGCAGCACGTGGAACTCCTACTGCAGAAGCTCGAGCTACCCTACCGTGTGCTCAAGCTCTGCGCTGGCGATATGAGCTTTACCTCTGCCCTTACCTACGATCTGGAGGTCTACTCCGCAGGGCAAGACCGTTGGCTAGAGGTAAGCTCCGTGAGCAACTTTGAGGACTACCAGGCCAATCGGCTCCAGCTCCGCTACCGCAGCGAAACCGAAAAGCGCAATGTGCTAGCCCATACCCTGAATGGGAGTTCACTCGCCCTCCCCCGCGTGGTGGCGGCGCTCCTGGAGAACCACCAGACCGCCCATGGCGTGCGAATACCCAAAGCCCTGCAACCCTGGATGGGCGTAGAGGAGCTACGGTGGAAGTAATACGCAGGTAACCCCCATGCCGACCCTAGAGATTGTAAATTCTGAATCCCTTAAGGGGGGGCGTCGCATCATGGGCATCGACCCCGGCACACAGGTCATGGGGTACGGCGTGGTGCAGGAGGATGCGCAACGCCAACTCCACCTGGTGGTGGCTGGCGCCGTAAGCCTCGTGAAGGTGGGCGATCCCTACCAGCGTCTGTGCGAAATCTACCGTACCGTGCAGGCGCTCACCGGGCGATTCAGCCCTGGGGAGGTCGCTATAGAGGCCCCCTTCTTCGGCAAGAACGCCCAGAGCATGCTCAAGCTTGGCCGTGCGCAGGGGGTAGCCATTGCCGCCATCATCGGTGCGGGGTATCCGATATTTGAGTACGCACCCCGCCGTATAAAGCAGGCCATAACGGGCAAGGGTGCAGCCACCAAGGAGCAGGTTGCCTACCTGCTGCAGCAGATCTTCGTGGGGCAGCCGCTTGAGGAGCTGCGCTACCAAGACGCTACCGATGGCCTCGCGGTGGCCGTATGCCATGCGCTGCAGAGCTCCGTACCAGCCACGGGGCGTGGCAGTAGCTGGGAGGCTTTCGCCCGGCAGAACCCCGATAGGGTGAAGTAGCCGTCCAGAGGTACTACGCGAGGGGGGTGTGCCATTATGGCACACCCCCCTCGCGCGTATAGAGAGACCTCTGCGAAGGGCATGCGACCTCTGCAGAACCTGCCTGCACGAAGCGACAAGCAGAGTTGCTACGCTCTTCGATAAATGTAAGCAGTGGATTAAAAAGGGTTTAATCGGTCACTTAGAATCGCGACGCGGCACGCCACGTCGCTACAAACGCGGGAGATCCCGCCAGGGACACTCGCAGGAGGGCTGACGCTCGCGCTGTGATACGCGCCCACCCCATCCCTGCACCATCGCCGTACCTTCGCCGTACCATCGCCCTACCTGCGCCGCTTCATGTTCGGATTTCGTGGCGAAATCCGAGGATGCACTAGAGGAGGTAGGGCGATGGTAGGGCGAAGAATGGGTGTAGACCCCTCTTCCTGTTCTGGTACGTGGCCTCTGCAAAAGTCCAGAACGGGTTCAATCTTTCAGCGGATTCTTTCCCTGTATTGCTTGTAAATAGTTCTGAACCAATCGATTCAATTTATTGAAGGCCGTGAATTGATCAAGGGGATTTACGCAAAAGCCTGATCATCAGGAAGGTGGGGTGCTGCGTGAGGTACTTCAGCAGGTACGGTGCTGTAGGGGCGGTGCCGATCAACACGAGTGCCCACCAGCGAGAGCCCTCCCTGTCTACATTGCGTCGTTTATGTGATTTTTGCTGAGGCCTTGGAATTCCAAACCCTTACGACTTCTGGAAAGAGCGGGGAGGAGGCCCTGCCCCTTGCTCTGGGGGCCTTGCTGTGCTCGTTGGGGAGAAATCCCTTGCCACTGTGAATAGTATTTTCTACCTTTGCGGAGTTTAGTCGATTTCGGGCTTCAACCCAAAAATCCCTGACCATGACGCAGACACTTACGCTCCAGGGGCATTCATCCACCACCGAGGTGTACCTCCAGGGCAAGCTGGAAGAAGTGGGCAAGCTGATGCCGCAAGGCGCGCAGCCCATAGTGATTACCGACCGCGATGTGTGGGCGCAGTTCAAAGACCGCATGCCTGCGGATTGGCCTGTGTACCAGGTAGTACCTGGCGAGGTGAGCAAGAGCCTACGTACAGCCTCTAACCTGTATAGATACCTGCAGGAGCAGCGGGCAGACCGGGGTGTATTCCTCGTAGGGCTGGGAGGGGGTGTGGTATCAGACCTCACGGGCTTTGTGGCGGCTACCTACCTGCGCGGCGTTAGGTTCGGGCTGGTGCCAACCACCCTGCTCGCGCAGGCCGATGCCGCTATAGGGGGGAAGAGCGCGCTGAATCTGTATGGATTCAAGAATGTGGTGGGGGCCATCTACCAGCCTCGGTGGGTGCTGGAGGATCACAGCCTGCTGGGCACGCTGAGCGAGGCGCAGGTGGAGAGCGGGCTTGCAGAGATAGTGAAGCTCGCCATACTTGAGGACCCGGAACTCTACGCCCGTCTCGGTGAGCATGCCGACGATTATCGTCTATTGACACCCAGCTACATAGAACCCACCATAGCCTGGGCAGTACGAACCAAAATGGGTTACATAGAGGCCGATGAGCAGGACTATGACGTGCGGCGTCGCCTGAACCTCGGGCATACCTGGGGGCATGCGGTGGAGGCGGTAACGGGGCTTCCCCACGGGCATGCAGTGGCTATAGGGTTGGTATTTGCCGCCGAGCTGGGCGAATGGCTCCAGCTCAGCCAGTCTGGGTTGGCCGAGAATATCGCGGCCACGCTGGTACGCCTAGGGCTACCCACCCGTAGCAAGGCACTGCCCTGGGTGCTATTCGAGGCGCTGCAGCGCGACAAAAAGCGGCAGGGTGATGCCATTGGCTTCATAGTGCCGCTGCGTATAGGCGAGGCCAAGGAGCAGCGGGTAGACCTCGCCAAGCTCAAGGAATTCGTGCAGCATGTCTACGCCAGCTAGCTATGGTTCCCTTTTGGTGTTAGTAGCGACGTGGCGTGCCGCATCGCGATTAAATGGCGTGCTGCATTGCGATTAAATGGCGTGCCGTATCGCGCATGTGAGTTTTTCAGAGCTCTCAAATTGATTAAGCGCCACCATGCGATTGCCCTCCCATCCCTCCTTCCCGCGAGCGTTTCCTCCCATATAAACCAACTCCTGCAATATGCGCCAAACCCTACAGTTACGGGGCGGTTCGCTGCCTACGGTCACCGTGGCCACGGGGATGAAGTCATTTCCTGTTCCTGCGGTGGAGCTTCGGCTCGATCTACTGGGGCGTTTGGTGGGGTACCGGCTGCCCGATTGGATAACCCTCTGGCGGCAGCAGTCCGCTTACATGCTCTGCACCTGTAGGGATCTGCGCAGGGCAACGAGTCGCTTGAGACTGGGCATTAGCCTGGGTTGCAATGCGATAGATGTTGATTCGTGCGCACCAGAGCGGTTGAGAAAAGGGCTCGTCGGCATGGCGAGAGTTGCAGGCGTTGAGGCCATTGCGTCTATCCACCTCTCCGCCCCCTGCGGTAGTCGCGGTGCACTGCTCGGGCTTGCCCATCAGCTATGGAGGATGGGGGCAACGGGAATAAAAATCGCAGTTCCATGCAGTAGCGTAGCGCAGCTCGGCGCGTTGCTAGATCTACGGAAATCCTATAGAGGTAAGCGGGTACTCCTCATCCCCTTGGGCTGTAGGTTCAGTGGATACAGATACCGCAATTCGCTGGTCTTTGGGCATCTTGGGCATGAGCTGGGGGCTGGGCAACCACCCTACAGCGAGGTGGTAAAGCGGTGGAAGGGGCAATGCTCTCCCAGGCGTTTTTTTTGGTGATTCGCACCAATTGAAAAAAAATACCTACCTTCGCGGCCAGATAGCGGAGGGAATGGGGGCGATTGCCCCTATTTTCGTATTGCAGCCCCTGGATGCTGGGCAGATGCTAGGATCTGGGGACATGGAGATCCGCTACGAAGGGATGGTATGAAGGTTAATGAGGCGCAGATACGCGAGTGGGTGAAAGCCTGGGCTGAAAGGGCAGCTGCCGAGAGGACGGAGGGGGCCGAAGGATTCCATGATTTCCGACGGCTGTTCATCGTAGAGCTTGCGCTAGAGGGCGACAGGCTCAGGCTCGAGGTGGACACCCCGCAGGGGATAAGCAGCGATGAGTGCGGCTCGCTGAATAGATACCTGCAGCAGCAGCTGGAGGCTCTAGGGGAGGACTGGGAGCTGGAGGTGGGGTCGCCCGGGCTGACAACGCCGCTGCGGATACCCGAGCAATTCACCAAGCATCTCGGCGCCACGGTAGAGGTGGCGCTGGGGAAGGGGAAGCGGGTAGTGGGAGAGCTAAAAGAGGCTGACCCCGAGGGTTTTGTGGTGGAGTACCACGTGAAGGAGACCCCAGAAGGGAAAAAACGCCCCGAGCTGGTGGCGCATACGATGAAATGCAGCTACTCTGAGCCTCAGGCTGTGACATTGGTGATAGGAAAACGCTAGGAGGTGCGATGAACAGTAAAGGATTGATAGAGACCTTCTCCGAGTTCAAGGAGATCAAGAATATTGACCGCCCAACGCTGGCAGCTATCCTCGAAGAGGTGTTCCGGGCTGTGCTGGTGAAGAACTATGGGCAGGATGATAATTACGATGTTATAATCAACATAGACAAGGGGGACTTTGAGATCTGGCGGAGCCGCGAGGTGGTGCCCGACGGGGCGGTGGTAGACCCGAATCGCCAGGTATCGCTGAGCGATGCGCAGCGTGTGGACGAGGATTTTGAGGTAGGGGAGGAGATGACCGATGAGGTGCGCTTTGAGGATTTCGCCCGTCGAAACATCCTGTCTATCAGGCAGAATCTATCATCCCGCATTGCCGAGCTGGAGCGCAGCCAGCTCTACGAGAGCTACCAGGATAGGGTTGGCGAACTCATCTCGGCAGAGATCTACCAGGTGCGCAAGCGCGAGGTGATACTCACGCACGGCGATGGGCATGAGCTCATCCTCCCGAAGCAAGAGCAGATCCCCTCAGATTTCTACCGGAAAGGGGAGACTATCCGCGCAGTCATCGTTCGGGTAGAGATGGAAGGCAGTGGCCCGAAGATCTTCGTGTCACGCGCCTCTCCGCTGTTCCTTGAGCGTCTTCTAGAGCAGGAGGTTCCAGAGATAGCCGATGGGCTTATCACGGTGAAGAAGGTGGTGCGCATCCCCGGCGAACGCGCCAAGGTGGCCGTGGAGTCGTATGATGACCGGATAGACCCCGTAGGGGCCTGCGTGGGCGCGCGCGGTAGCCGTATAAGCGGCATTGTGCGCGAGCTTCACAATGAGAATATCGATGTGATCAACTACAGCCCAAACATCGGGCTTATGATAGCCCGTGCGCTCAGCCCGGCCAGGATTACCCAGCTGCGGATAGACGAGGAACGGAAGCAGGTGGAGGCCTTCCTGGAGCAGGGCGAAGTATCGCTCGCCATTGGCAAAGGAGGATTCAATATTCGCCTAGCCAGCCAGCTAACGGGCTATAAGATAGATGTGTACAGGGATTCTGACAATAGCGAAGACGATCTGAATCTTGAGGAGTTCCTAGACGAGATAGAACCCTGGGTGGTAGAGGCGCTCAAGCGCATAGGGTGCGACACGGCGCGTAGCGTGCTCGAGCTCGACCCTGAGGATATAATGCGGCAGGCAGACCTAGAGGAAGAAACCGTGCAGCATGTGCTGAGCGTGCTGCGAAACGAGCTCGAGTAGGTTGAACGCTATAGAGAGGGCATCCCAAGCGAAGGATGATCGATTGGAATGTTCTGATTCTGAGCATATCAAGAGCGTATGGCAGCCAGGCCTCCTGGGCGGTGGCTATGCAGATTTGAGTGGTTCGGGGGCGCGCTGCATGCCTCTAAATGGGGTGGCGCGTTGGGCTACTTGATTTCGTGAAAATCAGGGCTATGGGGTATTCCCCATCGAGCTGTGGAGTATTGGTGTTATATTCGCGGTGTGGGTGGGGCGAGGGTCTCTACGGAATGGTAGGGCGGGGTAGTGCATTTTGGTGTTGTATTACAAAGGGTTAGCGAGAGTTTTTTTATGGCATTGAAGGATAAAGAATCGGTACGGCTAGCGAAAGTGGCACGCGATCTACAGGTGGGGGTCGGCACGCTGGTGGAGTACCTACAGCGCAACGGCGTGGTAGTGGAGAATAGTCCCAACGCAAAGATCGATGGGGCTAGCTACGCAATGCTGCAGAAGGAGTACGGTGCTACAGTGCCTACGCAAGCCCCAGTCCAAGCTGCAACACCCGCACGCCCTGCTGGTGAGAAACCGCAGTCGATAGGCGATGTGCTCGGTAAGGCGGCCAACGCCCATGCCGATGGTGAGATGGGTGAACCCTCGGGACAGACGGCTAAGCCGGAGATCTCGCTAAAGGTGAAGGGGAAGATCTCCCTAGAGCAACCCCAAGCTCCAGCAGCAACGGAAGCTGCTGATAGCGACGCTCAGCCCGTAGATAGAGCAGTCTCAGCCAAGGGCGCAACTCCAGTAGCCCCGAAGGAGAATGCGGAACAGCCGGCCCCACAACGGTCTGAGGCAGAGGTGAAGCAAAAGAAGGGGAGGGCTACTAGCAAAGTCAGTCCAGAGGGGCAGCCCCAATCCGCAGAGCCGAGTGCGCCAGCCCAGGAGGAACACCACAGTAAGCCTACTGCCAAGAGCAGTACATCGGCTCCTGCCGAGCAGCCAGCAGCTCCTAAGGCTCAGGTTCAGCCAGCGGAGAGTCCAGTCGTAGCAGACGCAAAGGTTGAAGAGCCAAGCGCGCAACCGCAGAGGGATAGAACTGAAAAACAAACGGCAACCCCACCAAGCCAGCAAGATACCAAGAAGGCGGAGGCGCAGCCAGAGCGGCAGCCTAGTAGAGCGGAAAAGGAGGAAGCCCCTGAAATAGTAAAAACTGCAGGGGAGGCCGCTCGGCAGGCTGAAATGACTGGGCCTAAGGTGCTCGGGCATATGGAGCTTACCGAACAGCCCCGGCGCTCGGGCAGGCGGCGCGGCAAGGAGATAGTACCGAAGGTGGCTCCCACCCAGCCTCTGGAGAGTAGGGGGAAGGAAGCCCAGCATGCAGGGAAAGATGACGCGCACTCCGGAAAGGTTAGGCCTCCTGAGCAGCACTCATCTGCCCAGCCTGCTCCCCAGGAGCATCGCGAACCAGTGCAGCCAAAGGAACCAGAGATTTTCAGGCAGGATGTAGAAAAGCTCTCAGGCCCTACGGTGCTTGGCAAAATAGACCTCGAGGCACTTAATGACCATAGTCGCCGCAAGCCAGAGGCCAGCGCAACGCCAGGCGGAGCATTGCAGAAGCGTCGCCGTCGTGGCAAGGCGGGGAATGCTCCTGCGCCTCACCACCCTGCTGGTTCGCAGGGCGGCGGGAGGTCTTTCGCTGGCGGCGGTGGCGGTAAGCCCAAGAAGGGGAAAGGGCAGCCTCGACGTGAAGTGCCACAGCATGCCGAAATAACAAAAGCTGCTGTGGACGAGGCTCTTAAGGAAACGCAGGCTAGAATGGTGTCTAAGCGTGGCGGTGCGCTCGCCAAGGGGGCAAAGTACCGGCACGAGAAGCGAAGCCTTATGGAGGCGCGCCGCACCGAAGAGATGGAGCGGAGCGAACAGGAACGTAAGACGCTGCGTATAAGCGAGTTCGTGTCAGTCAATGAACTTGCGGGGCTGATGGAGGTCCCCGCCACCGACGTCATAGAGACCTGTATGAACATGGGGCTCATGGTGTCTATAAACATGCGCCTCGATGCAGAGTCGATAGCCTTGGTGGCCGATGAATTCGGGTTCAAAGTGGAATTCCTGAGCCTCGACACGATAGGGCATGAGGAGGCAGTGGAGGATCGTCCTGAGGATCTCGTGAGCCGTCCACCTGTATTCACGGTACTCGGACACGTAGACCACGGGAAAACCAAGCTTTGCGATGCTATACGTAAGGCTAATGTGGTGGCTGGCGAGGCTGGGGGTATCACCCAGCACCTGAGCGCCTACTCGCTCACCCTCCCCAATGGGCGTAAAATGACGCTTATCGACACCCCTGGGCACAAGGCCTTCACGGCTATGCGTGCCCGCGGAGCCAAGATGACCGATGTCGCCATCATTGTAATCTCGGCTGTGGAGGGCGTAATGCCCCAGACGGTGGAGGCTATCAACCACGCCAGCGTAGCCGGCTCGCGTATCGTATTCGCCCTCAACTTCATGGACATGCCCAACGCCAACCCAGAGCGGGTGAAAGAGCAGCTGGCGAATATGAACTACATGGTGGAGGACTGGGGCGGCAAGTACCAAAGCCAGGAGATCTCGGCAAAGACCAATCTCAACATCGATAAGCTGCTGGAGAAGGTACTGCTGGAGGCCGATCTGCTGGAGCTAAAGGCCAACCCCAACCGCAAGCCCGAGGTAACGGTGCTAGAGTCTACCATAGATAAGGGGCGTGGGCATTGCGCCAACGTGCTGGTGCACACGGGTACTCTGCGCAAGGGCGACAGCATAGTAGCGGGAGCCTGCTATGGCCGCGTGAAAATGATGCTGAACGACCGCGGCAAGGAGGTGAAGGAGGCTGGTCCCTCAATGCCGGTGAATGTCTACGGCCTCAATGGCTCTCCGCAGGCTGGCGACACGCTCCTGGTGATGGATAGCGACCGCGAGGCTCGGGCTGCCGCCAACGAGATCGGCAAGGTTCGACGTATGCAGGAGCTGCATACCCGTAAGCACATCACTCTCGATGAGATCGGGCGTCGCCTAGCTATTGGCAATTTCCAAGAGCTGAATCTGGTGGTGAAGGCCGATGTAGACGGTACGGTGGAGGCGCTAAGCGATTCGCTCATAGGGCTCTCTACCGAGGAGATCAAGGTGAATGTGATCCATCGTGGCGTTGGCCAAATCACCGAGACCGATGTCAATATGGCCAGCACGTCGAACGCCATCATCATCGGCTTCCAGGTGCGCCCCTCGCAGGCTGCCAAGCGTCTGGCGGAGAATGAGCAGATCGATATACGCCTCTACTCCATCATCTACGATGCTATAAACGAGGTGAAGAGCGCGATGGAGGGCATGCTGAGCCCCGAGGTGAAGGAGACCATTAAGGGCTCGGCAGAAGTGATGGAGGTGTTCAAGATCTCCAAGGTCGGCACGGTAGCAGGATGCGTCGTTCGTGAGGGTAAGATCTTGAAGGGCAACAAGATCCGTCTGATTCGGGATGGTATCGTGGTGTACACCAGCGAGCTGGCCTCGCTCAAGCGTTTTAAGGATGAGGTGAAAGAGGTGGCGACTGGGCAAGACTGCGGTTTGAACATCAAGGATTACAACGATGTCAAGGTGGGGGATTTCATCGAATCATTCGAGGAGGTAGAGGTAAAACGAACGCTCTAACTGCTACCCAGCCTGCCTGCCCAACGATGGCAGAAACGGGAGGCGAATGGCAGAAAAGTCACCAGGGCGTTCTCTAGGATGCGGGTTCAATCTGTTCTGTAGAAAGGCATAACCATGGAATGCGATACGCTCCACGCTATATCCCCAATCGACGGACGCTACTGGGGTAAGACCCAAGGGCTGGGGACGTACTTCTCAGAGTTTGCTCTCATCAACTACCGCTTGATGGTTGAGGTTGAGTACTTCGCGGCATTGTGTGAGCTGGGACTGCCCCAACTAGCGGATTTCCCCCAGGAGCGGATGGGGGAGTTGCGCGCGCTCTACCTCGGCTTTGACGATGCCAACGCACGTCTAGTGAAAGCTATAGAGCAGCAGACCAACCATGATGTAAAGGCCGTAGAGTACTACCTCAAGGAACGGATGGATGAACTCGGGCTGGGGAAATGGCGCGAGTTCGTGCACTTCGGGCTCACGAGCCAAGACATCAATAATACGGCCTTCCCCAGCATGCTGAAGGCGGCGGTGCATGCGTTGTACTACCCGCACCTACAAGCGTTGCTCGACCGATTGCTTGCCTGTGCGCAGGATTGGGCTGAGATCCCTATGCTAGGGCGCACGCATGGCCAACCTGCCTCGCCCACCCGCCTGGGTAAGGAGATCCTCGTGTTCGCCTCCAGAATCCAGGTGCAGCTGACCTTACTGCAGCGTATCCCCATCTCTGCCAAGTTCGGCGGGGCTACCGGGAATTTCAATGCGCACCATGTGGCGTACCCCGAGGTGGATTGGCCAGCCTTTGCTGACCACTTTGTAGGGGTGAAGCTGGGATTAGAACGCTCACGCGTCACCACGCAGATTGATAATTACGACAACCTTGGGGCGATATTTGATGCTATGCGGCGTATCAATATCATCCTCATCGACTTCTGCCGTGATATCTGGACCTACATCTCACTTGAGTACTTCCGCCAGGCAGTGATACCCGGCGAGGTGGGGAGCAGTGCAATGCCCCACAAGGTGAATCCGATTGACTTTGAGAATGCTGAGGGAAATCTAGGGGTGGCCAACGCCCTGTTCGCCCATCTTGGCGAGAAGCTCCCGATAAGTCGGCTTCAGCGAGACCTAACTGACAGCACGGTAATCCGAAACATCGGTGTGCCGCTAGCCCACACCGAGATGGCGTTTGCCTCGATACTCAAAGGGCTAGGGCGAATCTCGGTGAACCAAGAGGTGATTCATGCGGACCTGGAGCGGCACTGGGTGGTGGTGGCCGAGGGCATACAGACCATACTTCGGCGCGAAGGGGTGCCCGATGCCTACGAGCTACTCAAAGACCTCACGCGGCGCGATGTACCACCCAGGCAAAAGGAGTTTGAGGAGTTCATAGCCCAGCTCCCGGTTAGCGCGGAGGTTAAGCGCGAGCTGCGCGCCATAACGCCCTTCACCTACACGGGGGTGAAAATCTAGCCTCTACTGGGGTATGAAGCGTATACTAGGCATTGTACGGCGTCTGTGGCCTTACAAGTGGAGAGCGCTAGCCTCCGTGGTGTGCAATATCCTGTCGGCATTCTTCTCGCTCTTCTCCCTCAGCCTGTTGATCCCCTTTCTGGGGGTTCTCTTCGGGACGATGCCGCTGGTAGACGCTCGCCCAGAATTTGCGCTTAGCCTTAGCAGCGTGCGCGATACGCTCTACTACTTCATCAGCCAGCTTATCCTCTCGCACGGACGGAGTGCGGCACTGCTCATGGTCATTACATTCGTGGTGGCCAATTCGCTGCTGAAAAACCTGTTCGTCTACCTCTCCTCCTGGCACATCGCATTCATCCGGCATGGCGTGATTAAAGATCTACGCAATTCGCTCTATTCCAAGATTGTAAGCCTTCCACTTGGATTCTACTCCGAGGAACGGAAAGGCGATGTCATGAGCAAGATGAGCAATGATGTGAACGAGATTGAGGTCTCGGTGGTCGGTTCACTAGAGCTCGTATTCCGCGATCCCATCATCATCCTTGTGCATCTCTTCGGTCTCCTACTCATCAGCGTGAAACTCACGGTATTCGTGTTGATCCTCCTGCCAATCTCAGGGCTAATCATCGGGCGAATCGGGAAAAGCCTTCGCAAGCGTTCGCTTACGGGACAAGAGTGGCTTGGGGGGCTCCTCGCGCTGATAGAGGAAACGCTCGGTGGGCTTAGGATTGTGAAGGCCTTCAATGCAGAGCAGCAGAGCAACCAACGATTTACGGCCGCCAATGCGCACTACACGCGCCTGATGGTTCACATCAACCGCCGGCGTGCGTTAGCCCCTCCGTTGAGCGAGTTTCTCGGCACTGTGGTAATGGGAGTGGCGCTCTGGTATGGAGGTACGTTGGTGCTGGGGGCTGACACCTCGCTAAGTCCAGAGGCTCTCATCGGGTTCATGGGGCTATTCTACATGATACTCAACCCTGCAAAATCGTTCTCAACGGCCTACTTCAATATCCAGAAAGGGCTAGCATCGGCAGACCGGGTGGAGACAATTCTAGAGGCTATTAACCCCATTCAATCGCCCCTTAACCCCCTGCCCAAGCCCACCTTTCGGCATGGCATAGAGTACCGTGATGTGCATTTCTCCTATGCGGATCGCGAGATTCTGCACGGTGTCAACCTCTCCATTCAAAAGGGGATGACGGTGGCGCTTGTGGGGCAATCCGGGTCTGGTAAAACCACGCTGGCCGACCTCCTACCGCGATTCTACGATGTGCAGGGAGGGCAAATCCTCCTGGATGGGCATGATATCCGGGAGTACAATGTAACCGACCTCCGCGCCCTCATGGGCAATGTGAACCAAGAGCCCATCCTTTTCAACGATACGTTCTACAACAATATCAGCTTCGGCACTCCGAATGCCTCGCGGGCCGAGGTGGAGCAGGCTGCCCGCATTGCCAATGCCCACGATTTCATCATGGAGACCGAGCAGGGCTACGATACCAACATCGGAGATCGGGGTAGTAAACTCTCTGGCGGTCAGCGGCAGCGTATCAGCATTGCGCGGGCCATTCTCAAGAACCCCCCGATCATGATACTCGACGAGGCCACCTCTTCGCTAGACACCACGAGCGAGCGCCTGGTGCAGGATGCCCTGGAGAGCCTGATGAAGAATAGGACCTCGCTGGTGATTGCCCACCGCCTGTCCACAGTGAAGGATGCTGACCTCATCTGCGTAGTGCGCGATGGCTACATAGTGGAAACCGGGCGGCACGAGGAGCTGCTGGCCAAAGGTGGAGAGTACAGCACGCTCTACAATATGCAGCTAATATAATAGCCCGAGTTCATGGATTTCAATGTGCCATATAGCCCACTTGTAGACCGTATCATAGAGCTTGCGCTCCAAGAGGATCTCGGAACTGGCGACTTGGTAACCAACGCCCTTATCACTTCGTCTACCCGAGGCGAGGCTACGCTGGTGGCTAAGTCTAACGGTATCGTGAGCGGGCTGGGTGTAGCCGCACGCGTGTTCAGGGCGCTAGATTCCTCTATCATGCTAGTACGCTGCCAGAACGATGGTGATCCCGTTGTCCAAGGGATGGAGATCGCTCGCATCCGTGGCAGCTACCGCAGCCTCCTCTCTGGTGAACGAACAGCATTAAATTTCCTACAGAGAATGTGCGGGATTGCCACTCTCACAAGGCAATACGTATCAAAGCTTGAAGGCTGTAAGACTAGACTGCTCGATACTAGAAAAACTGCACCAGGGCTTCGGATTCTCGATAAGCTGGCAGTACTGCACGGGGGCGGCTCAAATCATCGTATGGGGCTCTACGATCTGGCCATGATTAAGGATAACCATATAGCCATAGCCGGGGGGATTGCCCCAGCCGTGGAGGCCGTGCGGGCTGCCATCCCCGTCTATACCCGAGTGGAGGTAGAGGCCGAAAATCTCGATATGGTTCAGGAGGCTCTCCAAGCGAGAGCTGACATCATCATGCTCGATAATATGCCGATTGATATGATGGCGCAAGCCATTGAACTTATTGCTGGACGCGCCCTTACCGAGGCCTCTGGGAATGTGAAGGTGGAGCAGGTCCGTGCTATTGCAGAGACGGGGGTAGATTTCATAAGCGTTGGTGCTATAACCCATAGTGCCCAAGCGTTAGATATTAGCATGCGCATTAAACTAATTCGCTAGCTCAAACGTTATTCTCTAGGGCGTTACCGTGCCTAATATTCAAGAACTCAAAACAGCCGTGTAGCCCCTGCAGAAGGCCAATTAGCCTAATGCTGGGGTTCTTTTGTAGGCACAGCTAATGACCTTTCACCAATTGAAACAACAGCATGAATGGTGAAAAGCGACTGACCAATGAAGAGCTTGCGGCGCAGATCATCGAGCTGAAGCGTAGGAAGAGGGCGCTGCTACTCGGGCACTACTACACCTACCCCGAGGTGCAGGATGTGTGTGACTATGTGGGCGATTCACTCGGCCTTACCCGTGAAGCGGCTAAAACGGATGCAGAGTTCGTTGTATTCTGTGGAGTGCATTTCATGGCCGAGATAGCCTCCATTCTCTGCCCCACTCGCAAGGTTCTTATCCCCTCGCTGGAGGCAGGATGCTCGCTGGCTAGTAGCATCACAGGTGCCGATGTGGCTGTGTGGAAAGCGCTGAACCCCGAAGGAGTCGTGATTGGCTACGTGAACACTACGGCCGAGGTGAAGGCGTATGCAGACTGCTGCTGCACTTCAGCCAATGCAATAAAGGTGGTGGAGGCCTACAGGAATAGTAAAAAGATCCTATTCTTGCCAGACTGGAATCTAGGGCATTACGTTGAGCGGAAAACGGGAATCGGGATGGAGATATGGCAGGGGGCATGCCATGTGCACCGAGAATTCACAGAACCCACCATTCGTGCGAAAATGGCGCAATACCCCAATGCGGAGGTACTCGTGCATCCTGAGAGTGCGGGAGCTTGGTGCGATGCCATATTCAATAGCCCACGGGTCTACATAGGAAGTACCAGCGGTATGATAGCAAGGACGGCTTCATCTCCCGCCAAGCAGTTCATCGTGGTAACCGAGCAAGGCACGCTCTATAGAATGCGAAAGGTGGCGCCCGATAAAGAACTGATCCTGATAACAGATACGGCGGTCTGCGAGTATATGAAACAGACCTCTCTACTCTCCGTATATCAAGCTCTTAGGGATGAACGATACGAAGTGAAAGTCCCAGAGGAGCTTGCAGTTAGGGCGCGGAAGCCCATAGAGCGAATGCTCTCCATTAGCTAGCATCACACGAGCGAGAAAGTGTAGTTTTCCGAGTGCGGCAAGGCCAATCTTTCGGGTTCTTCCTCAGAGACTAAGCCAGGATTCCTCTTGAACTTTGCGAGGCGGCAGGAAGTGAGAGCAGTTTATTTTTAAGTGAAATTTGGCGATTTGCCGAAAAGAGGCTACCTTTGCGCTCGGAATTTAGGCTTTGGGGGTATAGCTCAGTTGGCTAGAGCGCTTGCATGGCATGCAAGAGGTCGTGGGTTCGACTCCCACTATCTCCACCAG
Source organism: Candidatus [Bacteroides] periocalifornicus (assembly GCA_001421095.1). Lineage (GTDB taxonomy): Bacteria > Bacteroidota > Bacteroidia > Bacteroidales > CAJPTX01 > Bacteroides_D > Bacteroides_D periocalifornicus. The sequence goes on from LIIK01000014.1 coordinate 29,720, forward strand.
ATCAGTTTTACACATAAAGGGTTATATTGCGGGAGTAGCTCAGTTGGTAGAGCATCAGCTTCCCAAGCTGAGGGTCGCGGGTTCGAGTCCCGTTTCCCGCTCTAAGGGCAGTGCCAGGCGCATTGCCCTTTTGCTATATCCACACTCTTCCTTTTGCCTTCCTCGTTCTCTCGGGATTTGTGTGCTGCAAATGCGATTCTCCAACCCAGGGGAGAGTCGCGGTGATTCCCAGTGCCCGCCTAGGGCTAATGAGCAGAGTAATGATGCCGAAAGGGGGCTACTCTGGGGAACTTTCGATTGGAAAAGAGAACAACTTAACAGCGACTTTGCCAATAGAACCTGCTGATAGTACTAGAGGGAAATATCAGGCTCGCGGAAGAATACCAACTTCCTATTGGGTCGAGAAGCGCCGTTGTTACCATCAGATGTGGTAGCTCCGTGAAATCCTATAGAACCTTGCAAGCCCTCGTGGGCAGAGAGTCCTAATTGTTCGCGATTCCAAAGGGAATGTGCACGGCTGGGATACCATGTAGTCGATCTAGATGGGCTTCTTGGTCATCGAAAAAGATGTGCGGACGGAAGATTTCTAGTATTCGCGATTTTTCAATACCTCCGAGCAGGAAAAGCTCGTCTACCTCTACATTCATGCTCTTGAGGGTTGTCACCACACGCTCATGGGCAGGGGCACTCCGAGCTGTAATGATTGCGGTCTTTAGGATTCGTGTGTAACTTGGATCTTCTTTTTGCTTGAGGAGTTCTAGTTTCTGAATGAACCCAATAGCCTGGAATAGAGCACCGAGTGGCCCTGCTTTCAATGGTTGCTCTGCGTGGGCTCGCTCGTATTCTTGGTAGATTTCTGGGCCCTTCGTTCTGTACACACGCTCTGCCTCGTCAGTGGCGATCACTCCGTCGAAGTCGAATCCCATACGAAGCTCTCCAGAGTCGTTGTCATCTTCAGCGATTTCTGTTTTGAGCACCACTCCAGCAGCGTAACCCATACGTATAGCCTTGGCCACGTCTTCTCGGCTTGAAGAGAGGAATAGGACCGAGTTGAAGGCTGGCAAATACTGGTAGTTCTCCTTCCCGGAGGAGAAGCATCCCCGGGTGATGTCCAATCCGTAGTGCGCTATCGACTGGAAGGCGCGCAGCCCGGTTTCGGGGCTGTTCCTGGAGAAGAGGACGACCTCCACGGGCTGGGCGGGGTGCAGGGCCTGGTTGAGGCGGAGTAGTCGCTGGGTGAAGGGGAAAGCGACGCCCCTGGGGAGGGGTTCGTTTCGGTGCGCGACCTGGAATTCGCGGTACGCGCGCACGCCTCGCTCGGAGAAGACGCGGTGCGAGGCGGCCATGTCGAAGAGGGCGCTGGAGGTGACCGCGACCACGAGAAAAATTGCTACCTTTATGCGCTGTTAGACGATGGTTTTTGGGGCAGATTGATTCCTTTACGCAGCGCTGGTGGCTATTTGGCGAGGTGTAGGACGGTTTAATTGTGCAGTGCGCGATGCTAATCCCTTTCCTATTTAGGTGCGGACGGGGTGATTGGAGGGTTTTCCGTCAATGCGAGGTTTGCGGGCGAGATTTCCTGGTGCGGAATGGGTGTATTTGCCCACAGTGCTTGGAGGAAATCCCCAAGACCTACGCCTGGCTAATGGGGCAAGAGCTCAGTTCCTGCTGCGAGTGCGCTGAGGATGCCCAGGCATGCTATAGGGATGCCGAGGAGGAATGGCTGGGTACGATGGCAGACAGCGTCTCCGAAGAGCACGAGACGGCTGTGGACGATCAGTGGATTCCGCCGTTGCTAGACGGAGCAAGCAGCATTCTTCCGCTATTCATCTATCGGGATACTAGCCCTATCCGAAGGCTTGTGGCGCTGCTTAAGTACCGGGGTCGGTTCGATATTGCGCAGCAGCTGGGGTGCTATTGGGGGGATGTCATTCGTGAGGCTCGCCCCGATCTACGGTTCGATGCGGTAGTGCCAGTGCCTCTTCACGCACTTCGTTATTGGAAGCGTGGGTACAACCAGGCAGAGCACTTTGCGTTGGGCATTTCCCGTTCATTGGACATCCCCTGCTGGAATTTGCTACGACGTAGGCGTTACACCGTGACGCAGACCCGACAGCGTGATGCGGAGGCGCGCCGTCAGAATGTAAAGGGTGTTTTCACGCTACGGGCCAATCCACCCTTGGACTGCCGGCATCTCTTGCTTGTGGATGATGTGATGACCACAGGGGCTACTTTGGGAAATTGCCTCCGGGTACTGCTGCACGCCCTGCCAGGTGTAGCCGTGTCGGTAGGTTCTATTGCGGTAGCCAGGAGTCTGCTGCACCCCAGTAGGCAAATAGCCGAGTGGGAAGATGCCCAAGAGCTTGATTTACTAGAGCCGAACACCATGTAACTGCTAGTTAGGCAGCAAGGAAAAGCCGCTATGGCCTTATGGTCATAGCGGCTTTTCTATTATTAGGGGCTATTGGCGGGCTCTAGGGAATACGCTGGGTTCTGCTTAGGAGGCCGCAGGCAGCCCCTATGTCCATGCCGCGAGAGGTTCTGATGGTGGTGTTGATACCGAGATCGTTCAGGTGGTCGCGCATTTGGATTAGAGTGACTTGGCTGGGTCGTTGGAATGGGGAGGCGGGGTGCGGGTGGTAGCCTATCAGGTTCACCAGGCACGGAATCCCTCTGAGTAGCTGGGCTAGAGCCTCTGCGTGGCGAGGGGTATCATTCTGCCGAGCGAGCACCACGTACTCAAAGGAGAGCTTACGCTGCCCCCACCAGTTATAGCGCCTGAGCAGGGAGAGAAGCTCTTCGATCCTGAAGGCGTGGTTGGCAGGCATGAGCTCATCGCGTTCATCGTCAAAGGGCGTGTGGAGACTGACGGCAAGGTGGCATTCGCTTTCATTGAGGAAGCGCTGTAGGCCGGCTTTTAGCCCAACGGTAGAGACGGTGATGCGCCTCGGACTCATGGCAAGGCCCCAGGGGGCAGTGAGCACGGTGAGGGCGGCCAGGACGGAGTCTATGTTATCCATGGGTTCCCCCATCCCCATGAGTACGATGTTTGTGAGGCTAGAGGATTCATCTACGCTTATCGTTTGGTTTACAATGCTTTGTGTAGATAGATTACCACCCCAAGGCTGTTTGCCCGTTGCGCAGAAGGCGCAGCCCATCCTGCAACCCACTTGGCATGAAATGCAAAGGGTGCGGCGGTCAGCATCAGGGATCATGGCGGTCTCTATAGTGCGCGCAGAGCCCGCGGGGAAGAGGTATTTGCGCGTGCCGTCTTTGGACGTAACTGATGAGAGCGGGAGCTCTCGCCCGACGGTGTACTGTTCCTGTAGGCGAGCTCTGAAAGGTGCTGGCAGATTCGCCATCTGCGAGAACTCGGTGACCTGGCGCTTGTAGAGCCAATCGGCCAGCTGTTGCCCGCGGAATTTTGCCTCGCCCATCCTAGCGGTGAGCGACTGCAGCTCGGTAAGCGACATGCCCAGCAGCGGGAGACGCCCATCATTCTGGTTCTCCATAAATCACCTTTTCCGAAGGCTGCCAATGTGGCGTTCGACGAGCATGTAGTCGAGCGCTAGCAGCAGCATGAAAACGAATAGCTGGGATTCGAACCCCGCGAAGCTGATAGCTAGGGAGATGGCCATGATTACGAAAATTACGGTGCGTGCGGGAATCTCCCCTTTGAACCGTTTGCGCAGCAGCACCACCAGACGGTATGCCACGTAGAGGGTGAATGATACGTAGCCAACGATGCGGCTGGTGCGGTAGGAGAGGAATACCAGCAGGCAGGCCACCCCGAGCAGTGCAGCGCAAAGGAGCAGGACAAAACGATCTCGCAGAGGGCCAGGGGGGGGGATGCTTAGCATGGTTTGGGCAGAGGTAGTTTAGAATATGGAAAGCCCTGTGCGGGTGGTGAATTCCTCGAGGAAATCGATCCCCAGCTGGGAGTTCCCAATGGTGTTGAGCCCAGGCGCCCATGTTACTACGCTCAGCTGCCCGGGGATGATGCCCGCAATGCCCCCTCCAACGCCGCTTTTTGCGGGTATGCCGACGCGGAATGCGAAATCTCCAGCCTCATTGTAGAGCCCGGTGGTGAGCAGGAGGGCGTTGGTTCGCTTGGTCTGGCTGGGGGTTAGGATGGCTCGCCCCGTGAGGGGATTCATGCCCTGATTCGCGAGGAACTGCGTGGCTTGCGCTAGCTGCCTACAGCTCATGCGGATAGAGCATTGCTTGAAGTAGAAACGCAGCACCTCGTCCACGGGATTCTGCACATTGCCAAAGCTTTTCATGAGGTAGGCGAGCGAGGCGTTTCGCATGCCGTACTCTAGCTCAGACTGGTAGACATGCTGGTCATAGCCGATGGATTCGTCGCCCGTGAGGCGGTGCAGGAAGGCGAGGAGCTCCGCCATGGGATCTGGGTAGTCGGCCAGCAGCATGTCGGAGATCACCATAGCCCCCGCATTGATGAAGGGGTTACGGGGAATGCCCGCCTCGGCCTCTAGCTGGTAGAGCGAGTTGAACGCTGTGCCTGAGGGCTCTTTCCCTACCCGTTTCCAGATGCTCTCACCCCTTCCGGCAAAGGCCATGGTGAAGGTGAAGAGCTTGCTAATGCTCTGGATGGAGAAGAGGACATCGGCATCGCCGCAAGCGGTTACATGGCCTGGTAGCGTGTGCACTACGACACCAAAATGCCCTGGGTCAACTTCAGCCAGCGCAGGGATGTAATCTGCCACCTTGCCCGTGCCCCGAAAGGCCGAGAATTCCCCGTAGAGTCCTCGTACTACAGCGTCGAGAGCCTCTGCGCACATGGGTATTACCTGGGGGAGAATGGTCGGCATGCGAGGGGGTGTTAGTGGATCTGGACGGGAGGGGTTTTCTGGGGAGGAATTACGAACAATAAGTAGAGTACCAGCCTGTTAAACGGATCGTGCCAAATGTAGAGTCGCTCGCAGCGTGGGCTACGCCCGCTCACCCTTTAGGTAGACCTCCTTTACGGGTTGGCCGGTGTAGGCGTAGGGCAGGTACTCGTAGCCTGGAATGGGATGGGTGATGTAGAAATTGGCCACTTTACCCTTGGCAATGGTGCCGTGGGTTTCTTCTATGCCCATGGCGTAGGCCGTGTTGAGCGTTGTGGCGTTTAGAGCCTCCTCGGGTACTAGGCGGAATTGGATACAGGCCAGCGAGACAATGAATCGCATATCGCCAGAGGGGGAGGACCCTGGGTTATAGTCTGATGCCATAGCGATGGGTAGCCCCGCGGCAATCATCTTACGGGCAGGCGCGAGCTGCATACCCAGGAAGAAGGCCGCACCTGGCAGGATGGTGGGCATGGTCTCGCTGCCTTTCAGGGTCGCAATCTCTGCGTCGCCTGTGAATTCAAGGTGGTCCACCGAGAGTGCACCGTACTTCACCCCGGCTTGGATACCGCCGCTGTAGGTCAGCTCATTCGCATGGATTTTGGGACGTAGTCCATATTTAATTCCCTGAGTGAGAATGCGCTCCGTATCCTCCACCGTGAAGAATCCTTGGTCGCAGAAAACGTCGACGAAATCTGCCAGCCCCTCGGCAGCCACCAGGGGGATCATCTCGTTGATAATGAGATCCACGTACTCGCGTTGGCGCCCCTTATATTCGAGCGGCACAGCATGCGCCCCCAGGAAGTTGGCTCTAACCTCCAGCGGTGTCGTTTCCTTGATCCGCCGGATAACCCGCAGCATCTTCAGCTCGTCGGCGGTGTTTAGCCCGTAGCCACTCTTGATTTCTACCGCCCCGGTGCCGCGCTGCTTGATCTCCTCAATGCGCCCCATGGCGTCAGAGTAGAGCTCATCCTCTGAGGCCTCGTGCAGCCGTTTGGCCGAGTTGTTAATCCCGCCCCCACGTTTCGCGATTTCCTCGTATGATAGGCCTCGTATCTTGTCGATATACTCAATTTCTCGGCTACCAGCATACACCAGGTGGGTGTGGCTATCGCAGTAGCTGGGCAGCACCAAGCCGTCGCGAGCATCTACGCGCACGTCTACACCAGCCTGCGGGGCTTGGTCTGCTGGCCCCCAGGCGGCGAATTTCCCGTTTTCTACCAGCAGGTAGGCGTTGTCTACGCACTGTAGATGGGCCATCTCTTCCCCGGCTACCCAGCGCCTGGGGGTATCCTCCACCTGCACTAGCCGCTTGATATTCTCCACTAGTAGGCTTTTCATCGCGGTACTGATTGTTTGGGCGTTATGGCTTCCCAGAAGCCTGGGAGCGATGCCGCAAAGGTACGTTATTTTTCAGCATTTGCAGAATGTGGGCGAGAGGCTCAATATCTGAACGGTGGCGAGAAGCCCGGCGTGCGACGCGGCCGACTCTCCTCCACACCATCGCCGTACCTCCGCCGTACCTGCGTCGCTGCATCCTCGGATTTGAGGCTGAAATCCGAACAAACAGCGGCGATGGTACGGCGATGGATAGGCGGAGGTACGGCAGAGTCCCCTCTTGGTTGAGGTCCTGGTCGGTTCACATCGCATGGTAAGGATATAAGGGGCTATCGGGCTGGGTGGCTATTGGATTTCTTTGCCTGCATAAGGGGAAAGCGCAGATGTTTTTTCTCGTGTTTTCGGGGCGTGCCTGATGGGAGTGGCTGCGTGGTAGGGGGAGGAGCCTTGGGGATCTTGAATAAACGGAGGCGAATGGGGGCGTAGGCATTTAGGGATCGGAAGAAAGGGGCTAAAAGTTTAATAAATTTTATCGTTGCAATTCAAGGTATTATGATGTAATTCGGAATTTCTGGGGTGGCTATTAACCCCGTAGCGCAACGGAGCGGTTGAAATAATGCTTGCATTTGCCCCGGGGAAATCCGAGTTTCAAATTGGACTTGAGAATGCAGAACTGAAAGTAGTGGCAAATTTTGCACGTTTAAATGTTTCCTAAAACAAACCAATGGCAAGCATGAGAAGAATCGTTTTACTCGTGGCAATGGTTGCCGCATGGGTTGCGGGTGCGTTGGCCCAGCCCCGAACGGTTACCGGGGTGGTGACCAGCTCGGAGGACGGCAGCACGCTCCCGCAGCTCTCGGTGGCCCTGAAGGGCTCTACACAGGGTGTGGTGACCGACCTGGATGGGCACTACCGGATCACGGTCCCGGGGCCGGAGGCGGTGCTGCAGTTCGTGTACATGGGGATGGAGACCCAGGAGATCACGGTGGGCGACCGCACCGAGATCAACGTGGTGATGCAGCCGGTGGACAAGGCCATAGACCAGGTGGTGGTGGTGGGCTACGGCACCGGCAAGAAGATCAGCTCCACGGTGGGGAAGGTGAGCAGCGTGGGCGCGCAGAAGCTGGAGGCCAAGCCGGCGGCGAACGCGATGGATGCGCTGGCGGGGCAGGTGCCGGGGCTATCTATCCTATCTGACTCGGGAGAGCCTTCCGCATTGTCAAGCATCACGCTTCATGGATCGGGTTCACTGGGAGCCTCAAGCGATCCTCTTTACGTACTGGATGGCATCCCGGTTGCGCAGAGCACCATCCTGGCAATGAATCCCTCCGATTTTGAACGGATAGATATATTAACAGATGCTTCGGCAACTTCAATCTATGGATCGCGAGCCGCCAATGGGGTTATATACATTACCACCAAGCAAGGGAAGGTGGCAGAAAAGGCCACAGTGGTAGCCCGCTATAGCTTTGGGCTTTCAAACCTAGCCAGTACGCGGTATTTCCGGCAGATACAAGGTACAGCAGAGGCTTTTGACATGTTCGAAGAGCTGGGTACTGTAAGCCCAGGACAGCTACAGCAACTTCGGGATCGCTTCGGCGATTCTACCTTCAGGTGGTACAAGTATCGTTATAGAGATAATGCCCCGGTACACAATGCCGATATCTCTGTATCGGGTGGGGCTGGACGCACAAATTATTTTGTTTCAGCGGGCTATTACTCTGCTACAGGTCTGACACCAATGTCCTATTACGAACGCTACAACTTGCGGGCGAATATAAACTCGAAGGCGAACTCATGGTTGCGATTGGGACTCAATACTGGACTTGCATACGATAGATCTCGCCAGAATCCTATCAGTGGTGGTTACATTGAAGGGGGATTAATAATGACGAACCCGCCATGGACAAGACCCTATAAGAAAGATGGGAGCGAGTATGATGGTTCTATTCCGAACACCCAGCTGACCTCGAACAAGCACTATGAAAAGAATTGGCTAAGTGCTACGCATAGGGTTTCTTTAACCTCCACAGGCTTTGTACAGATCACTCCTATTGAAGGGCTGAATATCAAGTCTCAAGGGGGATTGGAGGCTAGGCTTGCTGTAACTCCAACGCGCGTACTTCCCACAATGGTCGGGCTGAATGGGCAGGGCAATGCTCGTGAGAATATCAGTACCGTACCCCGGTTTATCAATAGCAATACGATCGAATACAATTTCACGTTGGCCGAGGATCACCACATCACGCCGCTAATCGGGCATGAGTTCATCTACAGCTTCAGCAAATCGGTATATGCCAGAGCGAACGAACTCAAGGATTCTCGCCTCATGCTCCTTGGTAATGGGAATCCTCAGAGAAATGTGGTGTCTTCGGGATTCTACGAGCTTTTCTACAACTCCTTTTTTGGACGAGTGGAGTATGATTATGCAGGCCGTTATTTCGTAGATGCCAGTATCCGTGATGACGAATCATCGAAGTTTGGGCGTAATAATCGGCACGCCCTGTTTTGGAGCGCAGGGGCAATGTGGCGCGCCAAAGAGGAAAGCTTCCTAAAGGATCTGCGTTGGCTCAACGATCTATCAGTGAAGGCCAGCATTGGAACCAGCGGAAATGCAGCAATTCCAGCTAGGGGTAGTCAGGCATGGACTGCTGCCTACCGTTCGTTGGCTTTGGCTGGGGAGAATGGGATCTACGATGGGGTTCATGGATTTGGGATTACTGAGCCTGGGAATCCTAACTTGACATGGGAGAAGCAGCTGAAATTCACTCTTGGATTGCAGTTTGAACTCTTTGATATTGTGAAAGCAGATGTGTCATTCTACCATAGGAAGACATCTAGCATGCTCATGGAGGTGCCTAAGCCTTACACCAGTGGGTATGGAAAAATCCTCAGCAATGTGGGTGCGTTGACTAATACGGGGGTGGATCTTCGTCTCGATGTTACGGCTTGGAAGGATAGCAGAGGCAATCATGTGACCCCTTACGTAGTACTTAATTACAATCGTCAGCGTATAACCGAGCTTTTTGATGGGCGCAAATACTGGCTTCTTAGCGGTGAGGGATTGGCCTATGCGGTTGGGCGTCCAGTGGAGTATTTTTTCCCACGCTTCTACAGGATAAATCCAGATAATGGGAAGCCAGAGTGGTATCTGGCTGATCCAGATAACCCTACGAAGGTACAGACAGATCCGAATAAGATTACCGATGATTGGGATGTGGCCAACAAGAATGCGCAGGCAACGGGTAAGCCGCGGGTAGCACCGTTCCAAGGAGGATTTGGGTTCAATCTGAGCCTTTGGGGGGCCTACATGCAGTGCGATTTCAACTTCCAGCTAGACAAGTGGATGTTTTCAAATGATCGCTTCTTTTTCGAGAATCCTATGCGCTTCCCAGGGCAGGTTACCTCTAAGAAGATCAACTCAGATAGCTATTGGAAGAAACCGGGCGACGTGAAAACCTACCCGAGTAAGGATGTTGCTACGTGGGTGAATTTCGATGATCGTTTGCTGGAGAATGCATCGTTCATGCGCTTGAAGAATCTAACCATTGGCTATAATTTCCCGAAAAAATGGGTGGAGAAGACACGGTTCTTCAGCTCGGGGAAAGTTTATACCAGTTTCAGGAATCTATTCACGGTGACGAAATTCGAAGGGCCAGATCCTGAACCAGACACTAATGTCGGGCGAGGGATTAACCCGAATACCAAGCAGTACTCGTTCGGGATAGAACTCACATTTTAACTCTTGGGGAGGATATAAGTTATGAAGCGATATGCAGAGCTTCTGCTCGGGTTCGTGGCATTAGGCCTATTGGGCTGTAATAAGGAATATCTGCCCGAGCATGCAATAGCAGCAGATCAGTCATTCCAGCAGAAGACTGATATTCTGGCTTGGGATGCTGGTATGATGTACGCCTTTAAGAGTGTTCAGTACGGAGATTTTGCCATATTTCCTGAGGTGCAGGCAGATTTGCTAAATGCCACCAATACGTTTGGGAATAGGATGGGCGGTACGCACTCTTGGGAAATGGATTACGCTGACTACGATCTACGCGATATGTGGGCTGCTTACTATGCGCAGATTGCAGATATCAACTTCTTTCTAGAGAACTATAAGCGCTTCACCCCAAAAGAGGGGGAGGAGGATTTCAAGGACACAGTAAGCCTGGTGGCTGGACATGCGCACTTCATTCGTGCGTACTGCTACTTTGAGCTCGCGCAGCGATGGTCGGCTCTCTACGATGCGAATGCTCTTTGTGTACCGCTGGTGCTGAAGAGAGATGTGGAAGGGAAGCCTGCGCGTAGCACGCAAGGTGAAGTATTCCAGCAGATCTTGGCTGATATTGCACAGGCAGAAACTATGCTCGAAAATGAGGATGGGCAAGCATCTAGCGGAACAATAACAATAGATGTGGTACGGGCACTCAAAGCCAGGGTTCAGCTGGGGATGAAAGATTGGGCTTCAGCCTATGCTACCGCCCAAGATGTCATCAATAGTGGCGGTTATACGTTAGTGAGCGATCCTGTGAAATTAAAGGCCATGTGGCATGAGGATGCACCGAGTACCGAGCTTCTCATGCTCATGGTGGCGGCTTTGACCAATCAGGGACGTAGTATGAGTCAGCTTGGTGGTTATGACGCAGCAAAAGGGGTTTGGCAACCCGATTTCCTCCCAACACAGGGGGTTGTCGATCTTTTTGATAATGCGGACATTCGCAAGTCAATTTACTTTGAACAGCGGACGGTGCAACTTGCAGTAGATGGTTCAAATACACCTAATGTCTGGTGTGTGTCCAAGTTCCCGGGTGCTACGAAATTGCGAAGAAATAAGACGATTCCGAATTCAGTTCACGCGCCTAAGCCATTCCGTTTGGCAGAGCTTTACCTGATTGCAGCTGAATCTGCTGCCATGAATGGGGATGATGCGGGGGCTGCTACAATGCTCAATAGGCTTCGTACATCGCGCGGATTAGGAGCAGTTACTACTACTGGAGATGCCTTGAAGAAGGATATTCAGGATGAGAGGACACGCGAATTGCTCTTTGAAGGCTATCGAATTGCAGATCTTCGGCGATGGGGGTTGCCATGTAAGCGGATGACTCCCCAGAATGAGAACCTACTGGTGACTTCACACACAAGATTGGATAAACCCGCTAGTGATCCCAAATTTACGTGGGGTATACCACAGAATGATATCACTACGAACCCCAACCTCGTTCAGAATCCTGGTTGGTAGGCGAGCGTTTAGTCTCTATTGCCCGGCGGCCTTTGGCTGCCGGGCTTTTTTGTGCGATAGGACTAGATGCATTCGGAGAAGGGGTTGAAGCAAAAAGACCTCTGCTGCATTGTTAGGGCGGGCACTCGCAGGCGGGTGGGCAACTCTCGGGCCGCCCCTACAGCATCGCCCCTACCAAGAATGTAACGGCAAATCTTGCCAATTGATAGAAATGTGATTCTCTGCTGCAAAGCGAACTTAAACGATATGTATGAAGCCTCTTACGGGAGATTCTTTTATGAAAATCTCGTAGTGCGGCTAAGATGATGATTGATAGTTTTATACGATCTTGTGCGAAATGTTACCGTTTCCAGAATATTATAACTATCTTTGCTGGAGTAAATTTGATATGCGTGGTAGCTAATATGTTAGGATGAAAAATGGAGGGGTACTAGGTGGAGATCCTTGTGAAGTGTAACCATAAAAACAGCAGGAAGCATGAGAAGAATTGTATTACTCGTGGCAATGGTTGCCGCATGGGTAGCGGGCGCATTGGCCCAGCCCCGAACGGTTACCGGTGTGGTGACCAGCTCGGAGGACGGGAGTCCGCTCCCGCAACTCTTGATAGCCCTGAAGGGCACGCCGAGCGGGGTGGTGACCGACTTGGATGGGCACTACCGGATCACGGTGCCGGGTCCAGAGGCGGTGCTGCAGTTCGTGTACATGGGGATGGAGACCCAGGAGATCACGGTGAGCGACCGCACCGAGATCAACGTGGTGATGCAGCCGNTNGACAAGGCNATAGACCAGGTGGTGGTGGTGGGCTACGGCACCGGCAAGAAGATCAGCTCCACGGTGGGGAAGGTGAGCAGCGTGGGTGCGCAGAAGCTGGAGGCCAAGCCCGCGGCGAATGCGATGGACGCGCTGGCGGGGCAGGTGCCGGGGATGTCGGTGCTTACGCAGTCTGGAGAACCGTCGAGCCTCTCGTCAATACGCCTGCACGGTTCTGGTTCTACACCATTCGGTGCCGGCAATTCGCCTCTCTATGTGATAGATGGGCTCCCGGTTAGCCAGGGTACTATCCAGGGGTTGAACCCTGCGGATTTTGAGCGGGTGGATGTGCTTACCGATGCCTCGGCGACCTCCATTTACGGGGCTCGTGCGGCCAATGGGGTCATCTACATCACCACCAAGCAGGGCAAAGCTGCCGATGATGGAAAGGTGACGGCTCGCTACTCTTTCGGGCTATCGATCCTTGCCAATACGGACTACTTCAAGAATTTCCAGAATACCGAGGAGGCACTTGCGATGTTTCGGGAGCTAGAGACTCTACAGCCCAGCAAGATTCAGGAAATTATAGATACCTACGGGACTCGTACCTACCGGTGGTACAGGTACTACTATCAGGCGAACGCTCCCATGCATAACGCTGATGTCTCATTCCAGGGGGGGAGTCAAAAAATGGGGTACTTCATCTCCGCTGGTTATTACAATGCCAAAGGGTTACGACCTCTTAGTAGCTATGAGCGATACAATCTCCGGGCAAATGTGAACGGTAAGCTGAAGAAGTGGTTGCGACTGGGGCTGAATGTTGGGTTATCATACGATAGGGTGCGTAGCAATCCGGATGCGAATGGGCAGATGGGAGGGGGGATAATGCGAACCCCCAGCTGGCTATCCCCCACGGAAGTGGACCCTAAAACGGGGCGATTTGTGGGAACGAGTATCATTCCAACCGAATTCCGTGAATCGCATTATTTTAACATTCAGCACACCTGTGGGCTCACCAGCACGGGTTTCATTCAGATCCAGCCCATCGAGGGGCTAACAATCAAAAGCCAAGGTGGGGTAGAAGGGGCGTATTTTATGAACCCTATTCAGGATCTTCCCTCTATAGTCAACAAGGGACGGGGTACTACATCGGAGACCGCCAGTGCCATCGCTCGCCTTATCAATAGCAATACGGTGGAGTACAATTTCACCGTGGGGGAAGACCATAATTTCACCCCTCTTCTCGGGCAAGAGTACACCTATGGATTTAGCAAGAGCTTTAGGGTGGAGAGCGGTGGTATGACCGATGCACGGCTCATGCTCCTGCAGAGAGGGAGGGCAGACCAGACGACCCGGCGCTCATCGTGGAGCGAGTACTGGTTTATGTCCTATTTTGGGCGTTTGGAGTATGCCTATACCAATCGTTACTTCTTTGATGCCAGTCTGCGCAATGATGCGTCTTCCCGCTTTGGCAAAAAGAATCGCAATGCCTTTTTCTGGAGCGTGGGGGCCATGTGGCGCGCTAAGAACGAGACCTTCTTATCCGAGGTGAAGTGGCTCGATGAGCTGACCGTGAAGGCTAGCGTGGGCACTAGTGGCAATGCTGCAATTGGCGATTACACCTCGGTGGCCCAAGTGTCAGGCCAGGGAACTTACAATGGTGTGAAGGGGCTTGCGGTTGATTTCCCAGGTAACCCAGATCTTGGTTGGGAAAAACAGCTGAAATTTTCTGCAGGATTCACGCTGGGGCTTTTTGATCGGGGACGGCTCGATTTCGGTTTCTATCGCCGTAACACTTACGATCTCATAATGGACGTACCTCGTCCGCTTACCACAGGTTTTTCCTCTGTGGAGGCCAATGTTGGGCAGATCAGCAATACGGGTATTGATGTTCGCTTGGATGTGGATATCTGGAAGGATCGCCGGGGGAATCACGTGACACCCTATATCAACTTTAACTACAATCGGCAACGGGTAGAACGCCTCTTTCAGGGGCGTAAAGCTTGGACGCAAAGCGCATACTTGTTTGGGTATCGGATTGGGCATCCCGTAGAGCTGTTGCTCCCAAAGTTCTACCGTATCGATCCTGCTGATGGAAAGCCTGAGTGGTATATGGCCGATCCCGATGACCCCACCAATCCGCGTATGGATCCTAACTATACAACGAAGGATCCAGCAGTGGCTGAGAGCCAGCTCCAGAGTTTGGGAAAGTCATACATGGCGCCAGTGCAGGGCGGATTCGGGCTCAATGCCGAGCTGTGGGGGGCATACGTCCAGGCAGATTTCGTCTATCAACTGGGGAAATATCTGATTAATAATGATCGGTATTTCAATGAGAATCCAGTGAAATTTCCTGGTATCAACCAATCTAAAAGGCTTGATCTTAGCAAATACTGGAAGCAACCAGGCGATAAGGATATGCTCTACCCGAATAAGCGGGAAGAGTACTGGATGTTTTTTGACGACCGCCTGCTAGAGAATGCCTCGTTCATGCGCCTCAAGAATCTCACTATAGGGTATAATTTCCCCAAGAAGTGGATGGTGAGAACCAAGTTCTTCAGCACGGCGAGGGTATACGCTACGATGCGCAATCTCATTACGGTGACCAAATACTCCGGCCCCGATCCTGAGATTGATACGCCGCTTACCTACGCGATGAATCCTAATACTCGCCAATTCCTGCTCGGGATTGAATTTACATTCTAAATCTGCATGCTACGATCATGAAAAGGTATAGCTGGTTATTACCGTTGTTGTTGGCTTTTGCGTTCGTAGGATGCCAGAAGGATCTTCTGCCTGCCGACGCTATCAGTCCTGAGAATGCCATTTCATCCGCAGCCGATGTGAAGGGCTGGGATGCTGGATTCATGGCTCGCTTTAGGCAGAATTTGATCTGGGCGCGTTTCCCCGATGTCCAAACCGACATAGTAAACGCAACGCTCGAGTACGGGAATTACTATAATGACCTGCACAAGTGGACGCTTGGGCCTAAGAATGAAGACATAGAGGATCAATGGAGAAACTACTACATTGCGATCTCGAATGTCAATTTTTTCTTTGATAATGTAGGCCGAAATCCTCTTCCAGATAGTGTGCAGCCCCTGATTGCCAAAACCAAGGGGCACGCCTACTTCTTGCGGGCGTTCTACCACTACGAGCTGGCCCTGCGATGGAGCCGCACCTACCAGCCCGATGCGCTCTGCATTCCGCTCTCGCTCGTCTACGATGCCAACCTCATGCTTGCTCGGAGTACGCAGAAGCAGGTCTTTGAGCAGATACTGAGCGATCTCAAGCAGGCTAATACCCTCTTGGGGGCGACGGGTGGTGAGCCCAGTAGCATAGAGATTACCCCCGATGCGGTGAATGCCCTCCGAGCCCGGGTGCTGCTGGAAATGGGGCAATATGAAGATGCCTACAACACAGCCAACTCGCTTATAAATAGCGGCACATATGGATTTGAGAGCACACCGACCGCCTTTGCAAAGATGTGGGCCGAGGATGCCATTAGCCGGGAGAACATCATACAGGTGTATGCCAAGCTCCCCGACGAAAGGCCGCAGAATTACGGTACGATATACTGCTTCTACAGCGTGGGGCGCGCCCAATATATGCCACTCTACGTGCCAACCAAGAGCTTCCTGGATCTTTACGATGCGGCAGATTACCGTAAGGATGCTTACTTCTCTACACATCCCGTGCTGATGAAGGGTTCTATTACCCCCGGCATCACCATGTGCACGAAGTTTGCTGGAGCACCCGACCTCAATCCAGAGTTCGGGAGATCCAACAGGAATAGGAATAAGCCGTTCCGCATTGCCGAGCAGTATCTGATAGCCGCCGAGGCCGCCTATAGGAAAGGGGACGAACCCAACGCTAAGGCGATGCTGAATGCCCTTCGGACGGCCCGGGGGCTAGCCCCGGTAACCTCCAGTGGGGATGCACTTTTCAAGGAGATACAGGATGAGCGTAGCCGCGAGCTGGCCTTTGAGGGATTCCGTCTTTTTGACCTCCGTCGGTGGGGCTTGGGGTGTAACCGAGGAGGGGAGGCTGCTGTGCAGAATAAAGACATCCTCGTAACGGGTAATGGAACTATAGATCTCGATCTCCCGAACGCCCACAGAGGCTTCGTTTATCCCATTCCAGCCCGTGAGATAGAGCTTAACAACAAGATGCTCCAGAACCCTGGCTACTAGCCTTCTACCCTGGATACTCCAGAGCCCGGCTGCCTTTGGCGGCCGGGCTCTTTGCTCTATGAGATCTCTGCAGCGGTCTCGTTATTGCGTGGGGATTCCTCTACGTTGATGGTTTGATTCACATAGAGTTACAGAATCGCTGGGGGTAAGGGGACGTTTTTTTTGCCTTGCCCTATTGCCGATTCCCAAAAAGTGCCTACCTTTGCGGTGCAATTGTGGCTGTGGCCACAGGTTGCGCATTTGGTCTGGTAGTTCAGTTTGGTTAGAATGCCGCCCTGTCACGGCGGAGGTCGCGAGTTCGAGCCTCGTCCAGACCGCAGGTTCTCCTACAGGTTTTAGGTTGTTGTTACAAGTGGCCTTCGGCTTCGGCTGGAGGCCGTTTTCTTTTGGGAGAGGGGATACGTATAAGGACTATGGAGGCGCGCTACGCATTGCCAGGGAGCGGACGATACCGTCGGATTCGGGCTGGGATTCTGCTCACGGGGCTCTCGATTTTTGCCCAGCTCTACTTCTTCCAGCCGATACTGGGAGGGCTTACCAGCGCCTTTTCTATAGAGGGTGCTAGCGCGAGCCTCACGGTGTCTATGGGCACTGTGGGGATGTCGATAGGGCTGTTCACCGCGGTGTTTGCGGGTGACCTCATCGGGCGGAGGAGGCTGATGGTGGTGTCGATGCTCGTGTCGTCCGTGGTCACCATTGCGCATGTGCTGGTGGGGTCGTACCCCTTGCTGCTCGCGCTGTGCTTGGTGAAGGGCGTGGTGCTGTCTGGAGTGTCGGCTGTGGCGTTGCCCTACCTTACCGAGGAGATTGCCCCCCAGCGGCTTGGGCAGGTGATAGCGGTCTACCTGAGCGGGAACACCATCGGGGGGATGGGGGGGCGAGTACTCTCTATCTTCGCCAGCAATTGGGGCGGTTGGCAGGCTTCGGCGCTTGCCATTGGGGGGATTTCGCTACTCTTGGGGATCGTTTTCACGTTGATATTCCCGGCCTCGCTGAATTTCACCCCTCAGCGGGTGTCGGCACAGGTTCGTTTCAGGCGTATGCGGGTGTTCCTCTCTACACCCTACTTCATAGCCCTGTACGCGATAGGAGCTGCGATAATGGGGGTATTCGTTAGTGTGTATAATTACCTCAGCTTCCTGCTAGAGGGGCCAGCGTACCGTCTGCCGCATTACCTGGTGGCGCTCATCTTCCTCATGTACATGGTGGGGGTGGTGGGCTCTATGGTGGTGGGACGCCTCTCAGACCGACGAGAACCCTCGGTGCTACTGCGCGAGTGCTTGGTGCTCTACCTGTTCGGGGTTGCGCTCATGTCTATACCCACACTCCCCACGGTGATTGGGGGGCTTGGGGTGCACACCTTCGCATTCTTTGCGTGCCACACCCTGGCGAGCCGGCTGGTGTCTACCCATGCGGGTATTGGGAAGACCAGCGCCACATGCCTCTACTGGCTTGTCTACTACCTCGGTTCCAGCGTGGTGGGCTACCTTACGGGGTTGGTATACTTCCGGTGGGGCTGGTTGGCCTTTACGGGCGTGATAGCCCTGCTGCTTGCGGGTGCCTTGGTGGTGGCATGGCGATACGTGGGACGAGAGGCGGTAGTACCCGCGCTGGAGTAGGTGGAGTTTATCTGGCAGGGGGGCGGGAATGTAGCACGGGAGGATGTAGGGGAATTTCAACAGGGGAATCCTAGCATGCCGAGCCGTTTAAGCGGGTTTTGCAGCGAGCCAGCCATAAGGAATTTCTGGGTACAGGGCATTTTTGCTGCTGTTGGGGTCTTCCTAGCCGCTTTAAGGTGGATGGGGGGGGCCTCTTCAAATGTTAAAAAAGTTGCCGTCGAGGCGTACCGTGCTGCTGCGCTCTTCGGTAGTAGTGCGGTGTATGATTCGGGGGGAGAGGTAGCGAAAAAGAAAGGTAGCCGTGGTGGGGGAAATTACACATTTACCAAAGCCCTGTAGCGTGCGTTGCAATCTTTTTCTTACCTTTGCCACGGCTTCACCCCCATTGGGCGGAGCTTCTAAGGTTATAAATCAGCTAAAACGGTTATGGTGGTAAATACGGTGAAAAGCGCAAGGCGATTGCTGAAGGATTCGGCAGCCGCCCGTTGGACAGCGTTGGTGCTGCTCGCGCTCATGATGTTCTTCGCGTACATGTTCGTTGACGTGCTGTCGCCCCTAAAGTCGATGCTCGCCACGCAGATGGGGTGGGATTCCGCAACCTTTGGCATCTACGGTAGCTCGGAGTTCTTCCTCAATGTGTTCGTGCTCTTCCTCATCATCGCGGGCATCATTCTCGATAAGATGGGCATCCGCTTTACCGTGGTGCTCTCGGGCGCCATGATGGTGGTGGGGGCGCTCATAAAGTACTACGCGCTGAGCGACACATTTGCAAGTAGCAGCTTGGCCCATTGGCTCAATAGCTGGTGGGTTACCTTGCCGGCCTCTGCCAAGCTTGCCTCCCTGGGCTTCATGATCTTCGGGAGTGGCTGCGAGATGGCCGGGATCACCGTGTCTAAAGCCATAGTGAAGTGGTTCACGGGTAAAGAGATGGCCCTCGCGATGGGCGTAGAGATGGCGATAGCCCGGCTGGGCGTGGCGCTAGTGATGGTGACCTCCCCCCGGCTGGCGAAGCATTTCACCGATATGGGAGTGCGCGCCCCAGTGCTGCTGGTGCTCGCGTTGCTATGCGTGGGGTTCATCTGCTTCATAGCCTACACGTTCCTCGACCGCAAGCTCGATAAGCAGACGGGCGAGACGGGCGTAGAGCCTGACGAACCCTTCCGTTTCCGCGACCTCGGCAAGCTGGTTACCAACCGCCCCTTCCTCATCATCGCCCTGCTGTGCGTGCTCTACTACTCGGCCATCTTCCCGTTCCAGAAGTACGCCGTGAATATGTTCGAGTGCAACCTTGGGATGAGCAGCACCGAGGCGGGCGATATCTTCTTCTGGTTCCCCATAGGGGCCGCCATCATCACCCCATTCCTCGGTAATTTTCTTGACAATAAGGGGAAGGGCGCCAGCATGCTTATGCTAGGGGCGGTGCTCATGTTCGTCTGCCACTTGGTATTTGCCACGGTGCACCTGAATCTACCCATAGCGCTGGCAGCCATAGTGTTGCTGGGTATTTCGTTCTCGCTTGTGCCGGCCTCCCTTTGGCCGAGCGTGCCGAAGCTCGTCCCAAACGCCTACCTGGGCACAGCTTACGCCCTCATTTTCTGGATTCAGAACATCGGGCTTATGAGTTTCCCCATCGTGATAGGGAAGGTGCTCGATAGCACGAATGCCCCGGGTACATCCCCCACAGAGCTGAACTACACCCCCGCCATGCTCGTGTTCGCCAGCCTGGGGGTTATCGCCTTCTTCCTTGGCTTCTGGCTCAAGATGGAGGATCGCAAGCACCACTACGGGCTCGAGCTCCCGAACAAGAAGAAGTAGATGGTGGGGTGAAGATCCCCCGGGTGAATTTTCTGTGAACCCTGTGAGTTAGACAGAATGGAGAGTCGTGTGGCTATGCGCTGCACGGCTCTTTTTGTGGGGGCGGAGGCCATTGTTTTTCATCCCCCTTTTTACCCATAGTGATACCAGGCAACCACCTATGCCGTCGGGCTCTATTTCTGGTGGCGGTAAAACAAAACGGTAGGGTTAAACGTTTATCCTACTAAACCAAATGATATTCAAATGAAACGGATTACGCTTATTGCAATCCTTCTCGGTACTATTCTCCTGGGCAGCGGGGCGTTGCTCGCCAAGGGTAAGGATTATCCTTCCATCAAGTGGATCACCTTTGAGGAGGCCGCCGAGCTCTGCAAGACCAAGCCGCGCCCTATACTCGTGGATATGTACACCGACTGGTGCGGCTGGTGCAAAAAGCTCGATGCCTACACCTTTACCAACAAGATTATAGCTGGCTACATCGATTCTACCTTCTACGCGGTGAAGTTCAATGCAGAGGGTAAGACGCCCATCACCTTCCGCGGGCAGGTTTTTGATCCCACCACCACCTCTGAGCGTACCCATCCCTTGGCGGTGTATCTTTCTGGTGGCCAGCTCTCCTACCCCTTCATGGTCTTCCTCGACTCTACCTTCAATGTGATCAATACCCTCCCGGGCTACTACCCGCCGAGCAACCTTGAGCCCGTGCTCCATTACTTCGGCGAGGGGGCCTACCGCGATCAGAAGTGGGAAGATTTCCAGTCCAAATTTAAAGGCTCATTCTAGCGCAGCTGCGCGTCCCCTGGAGGGCGTAAAGGCCGCTAAGCATTGGCTCTGCGTGGGCGGACTTGCTGTCCGCCCTTTTTTTATTCCATACCTGAATCCAGACGTACCATGCTCTTCGATCGCTACGGGCTAATCCCCGCGCTGCAGCAGAACCTAGAGGCTGCGGGCTACAGGCGTCCTACAGACATACAGTTCCGCGCTATCCCCCCGATACTCAACGGGAACGACCTGCTGGCCATAGCCCAGACTGGCACAGGTAAGACGCTGGCCTACGCGGTACCCGCCATAGAGATCCTGGCGCGCACCAAGCGTAGCCAGTATGCCTATTCGCCGCGGTGCGTGGTACTAGTGCCCACGCATGAACTCGCGCAGCAGGTGCACGCCGTGTTTGAGAAGCTGTGTGCCAGCACGGGGCTGCTGCCCATATGCGTAATAGGTGGGTACGAGGTGGAAGAGCAGGCCAAGGGCATAGATGGGGGTGTGGACATAGTGGTGGCCACACCGGGGAGGCTGCGTGACCTAGGACGCAACCAAATCCTCGATCTCCACGATGTGAAGTACCTGGTGCTCGACGAGGCCGACCGGATGCTCAGCCTGGGCTTTCGGCCCGATATCGACCAGCTGCTCCGCTACATACCCCGGCGGCGGCAGACCCTCTTTTTCTCGGCCACCATATCCACCGAAATCAAGCGGCTCGCCTACCGCCTAGTGGTGAACCCCATCCGCATAGAGATCGCGCCAGACGACCCCGTATCGCGCAATATCAGACACTCGCTGGTGGAGGTGCAGATGGACGACAAGCGTTTCTTCCTCGAGCGTCTGGTGAGGGGGCATGCCGGCGAGAAGATCATCGCCTTCGTCCGTACCCAGGTGCGGGCTGATAGGGTGCAGGCCGCTATGGAACGGGCAGAGGTACAATCACTTGTTCTGCATGGAGGGATGGAGCGGCAGGCGCGCGAGGATACGCTGGCGGCCTTTGCCCAAGGTGATGTGAAGCTACTGATAACCACCGATGTAGCCGCCCGTGGGCTCGACATTCCCGAGGTGGCCATAGTGGTGAATTATGACATGCCCACCCAGCCCGAGATCTATGTGCATCGCATAGGGCGCACTGGGCGAGGGACAAACCGCGGGTTGGCCGTCTCATTCTGCGCCCCCGAGGAGAACAAGCTGCGCGAGGCCATAGAGCGGCTGCTGGGGCATTTCATCCCCGTGGTGGAGGTGGAGAGCGCCGAGTATGCCGAAACCGTAGACTTCTCAGTAGCTGCTGACTCCGACTGGAAAACCCTCCTGCGCAAGCACAATGAGGCCGAAGCCGAGCGAGAGGCTAAGAAAAGGCGCGCAAAGCGGAAAAAGTAGGCAATAGCCTAGGCGCAGTGGGAAAATGCCCAACCCAATAGAGATACTCCTATGCGAACTGTTATCCAACGTGTAAGCCAGGCGTCCGTATCGGTGCAGGGGCGTTGTGTTGGCCGTATTGCCCACGGGCTGCTCGTGCTGGTGGCCTTTACGGCAGAAGACACCGAGCGAGAATGCCAGTGGATGGCCGAGAAGATCCTTAAGCTCAGGCTTTTTGATGATTCAGAAGGGCGAATGAACCGCGATGTGGTAGAGGCAGGCGGGAGTATCTTGGTGGTGAGCCAATTCACCCTGTATGGCGATGCCCACAAGGGAAGCCGTCCGTCATACATTCGCAGTGCCCCTGCCGCGGTGGCTGAGCCGCTATACCAACGGTTCCTGGAAATACTAACAGCGAGCCATCTTTGCCCGGTAGAGCAAGGGCAGTTTGGCGCAATGATGTCTGTAGAGCTCACCAACAGCGGCCCTGTGACCCTCCTGGTCGATTCGCCCCAACCGAAGGGGTAAATGCCGCCGGCTTCACCTACTGCCTATCGCCACGGGTGTAGCGCATCCAGTGTATGTGGTACACCACGGCTGCATGGGGGGGTATGAGCTTGCCATCGCCCACCAAGCCGTAGCCCATGTGGGGCGGTACTATGGCGAGCGCGGTCTGCCCGGGCGCCATCTGCCGCACCACCTCCTCTAGCCCAGCCGCCTGGTCTCTGTGCCCGAGTACGAACTCCACGGGGTTTATGGTGTCGGCGCTGCCGCATGGCGTGCCGTCGAGCAGCTCTGCGCTGTAGGCTAGGGCGATACTCACCCCCTCTACGGGTCTAGGCCCTAGCGGTTTCCCCTCTATTCGGTACACCAACCCCTGCTGATCTTGGGTCAATCCCTCGAGCCCCATACGGCGGATGTAGGCATCTATCTGGAGCTGGCTGCGCGAGGCCGTGAGCTGGTTGGCGCGTTCAAAGCCCTCCTCCAGCGTGCGCCCAACGATCTGCTCTGGTTGGGGTACATCGGGCGAACCGCACCCGGCTAAAGCTGCTCCCAGGCACAGGAGCATCCAACAGTATCTGCCCATAGAAGCCTCCGCAATATTACCCCGCAAAGGTACAAAATCTCCGTATCGCGGTCGTACCATCGCCGTACCTTCGCCCTACCTGCGCCGCTTCATCCTCGGATTTGGGGCTGAAATCCGAACAAACAGTGGCGATGGTACGGCGGAGGTACGGCGGAGGTACGGCGGAAG
>LIIK01000047.1 GCA_001421095.1 Candidatus [Bacteroides] periocalifornicus
TCCGAACATGAAGCGGCCCAGGTACGGCGATGGTACGGCGAAGGTACGAAGCAGGTACGGTGAAAACGTGGATGGAGAAGGAGGTTTGGCTCCCCTTTTTCTCGTACTAAGGCATCGGCGCAATGCGCTTAAACGATGCGGTACGCCCTTTCCACATCGACATAGCGATTTTTTCGCTAACTTACGAGCGTTTTTCGGCTTCTGTAGTCATTCATTGTTTACCGTTAATTCGTAAGGTTATGCAAAAATCTAGACTACTCACCCTGCTCACCGTAGCCTTGGCACCGCTATCGCTCTTTGCGTAGCGCACCGTGCAGCTAGGGGCGTATCGTTTTGTGCCGGAGCAGAATTTGGCACAGAGTTTGCCGTTGGGCAATAGGGGGGCACGTGCGGTTCGATGTTACCCAGCTAGGCCCATCAGTCGGTGGTCTGCACAATGCGCTGGTACAGTTCCAAGCGCAACCGACCGCCCATGACCTCCAGCGGCTAGAGGCACTGGGTATCACCCTGGGCGATTACGTAGGGGGCTACGCCTACTACGCCTTGGTTTAGGCAGATGCCTCATTCGCTAAACTTCGCCATGCGGGGCTTACCTCCCTTATCCCCGTGCGGCCTGAGTGGAAGCTCTGCGAAGCCCTACAGAGTGGCATACCGCCAGACTACGCCCGTGTGGGTTCGGGGGGCGCGAAGGTGGCGATTCGCTACGCACCGAATGCTCCCCCTAAGCTGGTAGAGGAGGTGCTGGTGAACATGGGGGGAAGGGATCTCCATATAGCTGAGACCTTTAGGGTGATATACGCTGTGGTGCAAACGGATAGGCTGGGCGAGCTGGCCGGTTACCGTGGGTGCTGAGCATCGATGTGCAGCAGCCTCTGGCCGAGCCTACCAATAGCACTGGGCGAATTCTGGGCCGTGCCGAGGTGTTGGCTCTCCCGGCTGTGCTGGGCGGTAGGGGATTGCAGGGCGAGGGTGTTCGTATTGGGATATGGGACAGCAACATCGCGAGCCATATAGACTATGGGAATCGGGTGCATGTGCAGGAGTACGAGGAGAGCGGTGACCACGGGTCGCATGTGCTTGGCACGGTGCTAGGAGCTGGGATGCTCGACCCCGACGGGAAGGGTATGGCCCCGATGGCTGAGGCTTGGAGCTACAACTTCAATGTCCAGAGCAATAGGCTTACCAGCCCCGAGGAGATGGATATAGCGCGTAGGAAATTCGGCATCAGCCTATCCCAAAATTCCTACGGTGTGGGGCTCCGCCTGCAGTGCGCGAAGATCAAGACATTCCCCTACCGGGCGAGCGATATCAATCTGGACATACTCTCTAATCTCTACCCCACGCTTACCCACGTATTCGCCGCGGGCAACGACCAGGAGGGTTGCGCTGCCGAGACCACCGAGATCTGGGGGAAGGCCGGGTACGGCACCATATCGAACCACGCGAAGAATGTGATTCACGTGGGCGCTGTCACCGCTACAGGGCGTGGGACCGTATTCAGCAGCCAAGGGCCGCATGACGATGGTCGCCTAGCCCCCACCATTTGCGCGAAGGGGCAGGAGGTCTACAGCGTTATGCCGGGCAATGAGTATCAGACCATGAGCAGGATCAGCATGGCCTGCCCTATGGTGAGCGGTACGGCTGCACTGCTGGCAGAGCGGTACGCGCAGCTGAACCAGGGACGCGAAATCCGGAGCGACCTGCTACGGTCCATTCTGGCCAACACGGCTACCGACATCGGACGGCCAGAGCCTGATTTCCAGTACGGATACGGTATTATGGATGCTGAGAAAGCCGCCATAACGCTGGAGAATGGCTACTATCACTACGACTCGCTCGCCACGGCCCAGCTGAATGAATGGGAGATCCCCATCCCCTCCGCCTGCCAAGGGCTACGGGTTATGATTGCGTGGATTGATCCCCCAGCCTATAAAACCCCGCAGTGGGGAAGTAGAGTGCTTATCAACGACCTCGACCTTAGCCTAGAGGTCGGTGGAACTACCTATCTTCTCTGGGTTTGCAATGGGACTAAGGGGCACGTGGAGGATAATGCGGCCAGGGCTGTAGATACCCTCAATAATATGGAGCAGATAACCCTGAACCAGAGTGAACTACGTGGTAAGCAGGGGGTGAAGGTGCTGGTGAAGGGCGCGAGGTGTCCAAGGGCAAGCAGCGCTACGTGCTTACTTGGTGGTATGACGAGGGTGCACCGCGGGTGGTGTCGCCAGCAAGCTGAATGGCTCTAGAGCCCGGGAAGCAGGCGTACCTAGCGCTGGAGAACATGCCAGCACCCTTCGCGGTAGAAATTTCGTATGATGGGGGTGCTACTTACCGCGCTCTTGGACGGGTAGAGCAGAGCATAGGGAATATCCTGTTCAGAGTGCCGACAGATGCCCCGGTTACCGAGCGGGCATTGGTGCGTGTGCAGGGAGCCGATGGTCGGTAAGTGCGCCATTCACCATTGCACCGCAGCCTCAGGGGGTTAAGGTTGCAGGAACTGGGTGCGGTCTGGCTGGATGGAAGGTAGAGTGGGAACGGTGTGAGGGCGCCACTGAGGGCTACGCAGTGCTTGTTGGCGATCCCTCTACTAGCCAATTCACCCAGATTGGGCAAACGGACGGGGTGGACAAGACCGAATTCACAGTGCCTCCCGAAAAGCTCCAAGGGATAGAAAGGCCGGTGTTCAGCGTGGCGACCTGAGCGGGCAATGGCTACGGGAAGCGGTCTGTTGGGGTGTTGAATACTCCATCTAATCCTCTGGTTATCAGGTCGGGCAGTCTACCGTTCAGCGAGACGTTCCTTCGTTACCCCTCCATCTACTTCTGGCCAAAAGCGGGGGCGAATGCCGAGGTGCTCTACCGAAACCAATCGGTGGGCGACGTGCCTCCTGGTCCTAGCTTCGTGGGGCTTCGGTGCAAGAGGGATCTGCAGGCCTTTGACACCAACTCGTATTTCAGCCCTGCGAATGCCGATAATATGGCGAGCCTCACGCTGTGCGAGCTCGACTTGACGGGTGTAGCCGCTACCGAACCGCTCGTGCTCCACATCTCGGGCATGCTGGTGAGCGCAGATGATAGCGACCTCTCCACTGCCCGCATGCGGGTTCTGCTCGATGGCGCGCCGCTTGCCGACCTGCAAGGTGCGCTGGAGCAGCAGGCCACGGGGAAAAACCAGGAGTGGTATTTTGGGCTGAACGGTGGTGAGAAACACCAGCTTGCGATAGAATTCGCAGGGAAGGGTGAGGACGACCTCCTCGCCATATGTCGTATCGCCATCCGCAGGGCGGTGCAGCAGCCTAGCGTGGCGCTGCGCATAGTGAAGGCTCCGGCCAATAGGCCCAACATGGGCATGGGTACTTTCACACTCGAGCTGGAGAACAAGAGCGTGCAACCATTGGCCAACCTCCTGGTGAAGGGCTACTGCTGCGGTAAATGGGTGGCGCAGCACACCGTGGAGAAGCTAGAGGGCATGGGCAAGGCGGAGTTCAAGATGGCGCTCGACCTCTCGACATCGGAGAACCTCGGGGAGCTGATAGCCACTGCTTTTGACTGCGTAGTAGACCCCAATAACCCGACGGTAAATGGGCACGTGGCCCACGAGGTGAATAGCCAAGGCAAGGTGGTGGCCATGCCCACCTCGCGGACTGTAAGCTCTGGGCTAGGCCCGCAGATAGTAGACCCGAAGCTACGCTACACCGTGCGCGAGAAGCTGATATTCACTGACAACGGCGGCTACTACGGTAAGCACACCGACGATCAGTCGGCAACGCTCAAGTTCCTGCCCTCGGATCCGAACATGAAGGTCCGGGTGAAGTTCCTCCGTTTCGCGCTGGAGCCCGATGAGGCGGCTCTGCAGGTATTCACCGCCTTTGTGCCGAACGACCTCACGGTGAGCTACACGCGCGATAGGGCCTACCTTATGGGCGATAAGCTGGAGATGCCGATGACCTTCATCTCCGAGGCGCCCGATGGTGGGGTAACGCTCTTCTTTGAGGCGCTGGAGGGGAGTAGTGCGGATGGCTGGGTGGCCGAGGTGGATATGGTGCCACCTGCCAATCCGCTTAGCCTCAGGAAGATGAGTATGCACGGCAGGGGAACGGGCGTTGAAGGCCCAGTGCCTATAACCCTCACGGTGCGCAACAGCTGGAGCACCCAGCAGCCCAACGCCACCGCTATGGTGCGCACCGCCAAGGGCTTTTACTATAGAGAGCCCGTATCGATAGGGCTGGGCGAAACGACGATAACCCTCAACGGGAAGATCGATTTGCCAGCTGCTACACCAACCCTCATGGAGGTGTCCATAGCTGGGGATGACACGAACGAGATAGACAACGTGCTGTACGGTTACGCGGTTTATGACCGCTACTGCGCTCCCGATAGCATGCCTCGGCGCCCCGTGCAGATGCGGGCTATAATGGTGAATGCGCACGATAATTACCTCCTGAAGCCCAAGGCCGATGGGTCAGTTCGCTACACGCTAGACAACCCGGCGGTACTCTACAGGGGTGATGGCCCTGCAAGCCTAGAGGTTAGCACCAACGGCACTACCCCTCGCGATTTCAGCCTTGCCGCTTGGGTAGATTGGGATGATAATGGGGAGCTTACCGATGCTGAAAGGGTGATAGTACCCCTAGTGGGCGGGAATGGGAGGAGTGCAACCGTAACCCTAGACCCGTCCAATGCCACGTTTGGTGCTAAGCGAATGCGACTAATGGTGGGCAAGACCGATGAACTCACCTCTGCCTGCGCAACCCTCACCCTTGGCGATGTGCAGGATTGCCTGCTCGAGGTCAAAGAGGGCAGCTACCCTGGCAAAGACGACCTCGCGATTACCCGGGTGAAGATCGGGTACAATGGGCAGCCTCGTTCCAATCAAGAGGTGGCCATCACCATCGCCAACCTCTCCAATAGCCCCTTTACCGGGAAGGTGAAGGTGAAGATGGAGCTGGACGGGAACGCTATCCCAGTGGACGACCTGGATTTCGCCACCACGCCTATATCGCCCTACAGCGGGAGCCGCACGAGCACCCTAAGCGCCAAGGTCGATCTCGATATGCGAGGCAAGCACACCGTGCGGGTTACGATAGAGGAGGTTCCAGAGGTGGTGAACGCAGACAACAATGCGAACGAGGCCAGCGTCTGGATTGTGATACCCCGCAATGATGGCCCTTACGCCCTCGCTATGCAGAGCCTCGATAGCAGCGAGAGCATCGCGGTTAGTAGCGTGGCTGAGAAGCTGGCGGTCCTCACCCGCGGGAGGAAATCGTGGACTGCCGAGATGGTCTTTCGGCTCGACCGCCCACAGTTTGCCGACCTCATGCGGGCCAAGGGGTTACAGGTAGCCACTACCTACCGCATGCAGAACGGGGTACCCAGCAATGCCATTGGCCTCCTGGTTGGAAAAAACATGATAGCCTACACCGATGGCAATGTCATTACCCCGGGCAAGTGGCATCACCTCTCGCTGGTATTCAAGGATATAAAATTTGACCCCCTCGACGAGACGGTTTCCAGCAGCGTGCCGCTAGTCTACATAGATGGCGTGAACTGCCCGCTCCATGCCAACGGTAGCGATGTGCCAGACTTTGGGGTGCAGTACGCTCGCGATCTCTTCCTGATGCCAAGGGCAGAGGCTCGCATCAAGCTCTTCAGGGCCTGGAGTAAAGAGCTCACACCGGGCGAGATAGAGGCGAACCTCTTCAGCTACTGCCGAAATGCGGGGGCTCTCCCGAGCGATTGCTTTGTGGAGTTCGCCTTTGACGAGGGTGCGGGCAATGCGCAAAGCCTCTCAGGTACTGAAGTGGCAGACATCAGCTCGAAAAACGACTCCCGTATCTCGGCTGTAACCGGTGGGATGTGGGAGAAGCTCAGGCAACTTGTGGATGGTTTCAACTTTGAGGGTCAGACCCGTGCTACCAAGCTCGCTGAGGGAAAGTATGAAATCGCATTCCCGAGCGGGACGAACCCTGCAGCCATTAGGGGTACCATCCAGAAAACCTGGCCTAGCGTGGCACTAACCTACAACGGGAATCCTGTGGATGCCAACACCCTATTTGACTTCTCTCGGGAGGTGAAGGTGCTAGCTACTGCCGACCTCTTCGGTAAGAGCGGATTCTCGCAGGAGCTAGTATTCTCCTATAAGGAGGGGAAAGCGGCTGAATGCGAACTTCTAAGCCTTACTCTGGAAAAGACGAAGAACCAAGGCCTCGCCGAGGATATTGCCCTCCCAAGCATCTCGCAGACCAATGCGCTAGGCATCCCTGCCGCCTCGGCACAGCTGAATACCAAGCAGGTGGTGCTAACCTACACGCTCTCTGAAGGTGCTCGCCTGCTGCATGCGGGCGTAGAGCTGACCAGCGGGGCTACACCCATCGACCTCTCGCAACCCGTGCTGCTACAGGTAGAGGCCGCCGATGGGCAAAAGAAAAACTACAGCCTACAGCTAGAACTCGCCCAGACGATAGAATGGAGTCTTGCCCCGCAGCAAACGTTGGTTTACGGTGATGCGCCAGTACCCGTGCAGGCCTCGGCAACCTCTAAGCTCCCGCTAACGTTCGTGTCCTTCCAGAGCCGGGTTGCGACTGTTGCTGGTGGCACGCTGCGCATCGGTAAACCCGGCAAGGCGACCATCACGGCTCTACAACCTGGCGGGGGTGTGTATGCTCCAGCTTCCCCAGTAGCCCACGAGGTCACTGTCGGCAAGCGTCCCATAACCGTAAAGGCTACAGTAGCACAGGCAACCTACGGCATGCCGCTGGATTGGAATTTTACCTACACCCAGCTAGTGGATGATGAAGACCTCCGTAGCATGCCCGATCCTCTAGGCAAAGGGGTATTCAAGATCCTCAATAGCAATGGGGTAGAGATGCAATCCTCCGCCTTGCTACCCGTAGGGCACTATACCATAGCCCCGCAGGTGGATAATGCCTACGAGACGGAGCTCTACACCGTAACACCGGAGGGCGCAGAGTTCGACGTGGTGCAGGGTGCCTATTGGCCAGTGAGCTTTAGGGTGCAGGGTGCCGATGGCCAACCCCTTGAGAACGCTACGGTAATGCTTGGGCAGCAGGCTCGTACTACCGATTCACAGGGTGAGGCTCTCTATGCGGTGCAGGAGGGTGCTTCCTACAGTTTTACGGTGCGGCGCGATGGGTATACCCCAGTGGTAGAGTACGTTAACATGGTATCTGGTATGGCAATGCAGCGACTAGTAACGCTGCGTAAGGCCACCATTGCGCTGCACTACACCGCTGGCGAGCACGGGAAGCTTGCAGGCAATGCTAACCAACTGGTGGCCGCTAGGGCTAGCGGGCAAGAGGTTATGGCAATCCCAGAGGTCGGCTATCGGTTCACGGGGTGGAGCGACGGTGGCACTGAGAATCCACGTATCGATAGGAATGTAACCCAACCCTTTGCGGTTGAGGCGCAATTTGCCAAGCTAACCTACACCATTGCCTATAGCATAGGTGAGGGAGGCATGCTGGAGAGTGGGGAAAGCACTCGGCAACAAACAGTTGGGTACGGCAACGATGGGCAGGAGGTGAAGGAGGCCGATGCCGATCACTACTTCATGAGCTGGGACGACGGCGTGGCCTCTCCAGCCCGGCAGGAGAAGGACGTGAAACAAGACCAGGCGGTAACAGCACTATTTGGGCGTTACATGCCTCTGGAACCCGCGC
Organism: Candidatus [Bacteroides] periocalifornicus; assembly: GCA_001421095.1. Classification (GTDB taxonomy): domain Bacteria; phylum Bacteroidota; class Bacteroidia; order Bacteroidales; family CAJPTX01; genus Bacteroides_D; species Bacteroides_D periocalifornicus. Next base: position 7,679 of record LIIK01000047.1, read on the forward strand.
AGTTCAATGGTTTTGACAATGGTGCGATAGGGGAGAGCTGGTATACACTCGCGGGAGGCGAGTCGGGCGTGGCCTGGGAGATCGCCAGCACTCCGCAGGGTGGGAGGTATCTCGATGGAGCTTTTGCCATAGCCGACGGGCGGAGAGGGGGCATCAAAGAGACCAAAGCCTACCTCTATTCGCCCCGCTATAGGCTCACGGTCGTAACGGGCGGCGTGATTGTGGCGTTCGACTACATATTCTCCAAGAACCACGACACGGGCGCCGAGGGGATCTTTGCCCTGGAGTACTCTGTGGATGAGGGGGCAACGTGGAGTAGATTGGGCGACGAGGTGGAGGAGACGCTGCTGCGGAAGGCATGGAAAAACCAGATTGCGAATGCCGATCTTGTGGGTAAGGCCTACCTGCAGTTCCGCTGGAGCTATACCGATACCAGAGGAGTATATGCCCTGCTCGATAACATAGTGATAGCGGCTGAGGTTACCACCCAGTTCACGGTGCACTACCAATCAAACCTTGCTGGAGCTTGCACGTTCAAGGAGTTTGGCGGTGGAGGAGCAACAGGAGCAACCCTCGACCTGCCGGTGGCACAGGGGGCTACCCCGCCAAGGGTGATGGTCCAGGCTGTGAATCCAGGCTTTAGATTCCTAGAGTGGACTGGTGGCGTGAAGAATGTGATCTACAAGTCGGCCAAGCAGGTGTACCAGAATGAGACGGTTACGGCCTACTTCCGCCAGCTAGGCAAGGTTACGGTACACTTTGCCGCTTACCCAGAGGCTGGAGGTCGCATTGTGGATGCTGATGGTAATGCGGTTACAGAGCCTGAGGTGATAGATTCTACCGGCAGCACAAGGCAGGTAACGGCTGTGGCCAACGAAGGCTATAAATTCCTCCACTGGAGCGACGGAGCTACCGAACCTACCCACAGCATGGCGAATGTCTGTGAAGATGCAACGTTGGCCGCCCGCTTTGAGAAGTTGGAGAGCTATAGGGTGCGTTTTGTAGTAACCGATGGTCGTTTCCCCTTGGGTGGAGCTACCGTGCGGGTGGCTGGACAGAACCTCACCACCGATGCCAATGGGCTAGCAGAGAGCCAACCGATAGCGGAGGGTGAATATCCCTATACCGTCGATTGCCAGGGCTACGTGCAGGCCACAGGGAATGCCACGGCCAACGCCCTGCAAACCACCCATAGCGCAGTGATGAGGGTGGTGCTATTGCTTACGGTAACTAACTCGGCCAACGAACCGATTGGGCAGGTAGAACTGCAGCTACCCAACGATACCTACCCGTATCGTATCACGAGTCCTGGCTATAATCCCGAGATGGGTGAACTTGCAGTGAGTACAGCTACAAGTAAAACCATTGTGCTTCAGCGTACTACCCACACCGTAACCTTCACCGTGAAGGATACGCAACCGCAACCTCTGCCCAATGCCACCATTGAGATCAACGGCCAGAGCCTGCCCACCAATACCAAGGGCAATGCCACTATCAGCCTGCCCGATGGCACCTACCCCTACACGGCAAGGCTGAAAGGCTATAGGACCGCCCGGGGTACGGTTCAGGTGCAGGGTGAAGATCTAGGCATTGAGGTAACTCTAACCAAGGAGGTAGTAGATGCGGTGGAGAGCCGGCTGCTGGCGAACGTAGATGTCTACCCGAATCCTTGCGATGCAGAACTGCGTCTGCGGAACGTGGCCGCCCTGCGTTCGCTTGCAGTGGTGAACGCCCTAGGGCAGACGGTGCTGACCCGTACCCACGATGGGGCGGAGACCGTGGTAGTACCCACTGGCACGCTCCCCGCGGGACTCTACCTGCTGCGCCTTACCGACACCGAGGGAGGCATCCATACCCTCCGCTTCGCGAAGCAGTAGCGGGTTACAAGCGTAGGGATTAACATGAAGGGGGAGGCTTTGGCCTCCCCCTTTTGCTTAGTCGCACCCGCTACTTTTGCATGATGTGGGGGCTTTCCTGATTGCAATACCAATGCAATTTCCGGAAATTTAGCTATTTTTGGCAGGTTTTTAAATGAGAATACAGCATTAATCTAACTGTATATGAGAAAATTAACATTATTTGCATGGTTGCTTGTCGCATTGCCAGTGATGGTGGGGGCGCAGCCAGTGGTTCGGCTGGGCGGGCATAGCTTTGTGCCAGAGCAGAATCTTGCAGGGTTGGCGAAATCCAGAGGATTGGTTGCTACGGTTAGCAACTTAGGGCCTGCCACGGGGAATCAGCATAATGCATTGGTTCAGCTGGCAGCAATACCCACACCAGCAGAGGTGGAGCAGCTGGCGAGAGGTGGTGTCATTCTGGGCGACTACCTCGGGGGGAATGCCTACTGGGCGTTAGTGGGTGCCAATACCGATGCTTCCCGTGTGGCTCGTGGCAGTAGGCTAACCTCCATGATTCCCGTGCGTCCAGAGTGGAAATTGGCAGAAGCGCTCCAGAGCGAAGAGATTCCATCGTACGCTCGCGTGGGGAGTAGCGGGGCAAAAGTGGTGGTGCACTTCGCGGCGAATGCGAGCGATGGCTTAGTTCGCCAGACCCTAGAGCGACTGGGGCTTCGCGATGTACGGGTTGATGCCTATTTCAGGTTGACCTTTGCAGAGCTCCCGCTTGCCCAAGTGCTGGCTGTGGCTGAGCTGCCGTGGGTGCTGGCGGTGAATCTGGGAACACCCCCCTTGGAGGCGACCAACAGCACGGGTCGCATCCTTGGGCGTGCTAGCGTGCTGAATACTCCTGTAGAGCTGGGTGGGCGTGGGTTGCTTGGCAAGGGGATTCGTATCGGGATATGGGATGCTGACGTTACAAAGCATGCCGACTTTGGCGACAGGATAACCCAGATGGAGTACGAAAGGGCAGAGGAGCACGGTACGCATGTTACAGGCACTATCCTAGGTGCTGGAGTGCTAGATCCTAATGCGCGCGGTATGGCGCCCGAAGCCCAAGCTTGGACCTACAATTTCGGTTTCCAGAGCAACGGGCTTACTGAGCAGGAGGAGATGGCCCAAGCGCGCGAGCAGTTTGGCATTACCCTCACGAACAATTCATACGGGTACGGGCTATCGAGCTGGTGTAATTTTCTCGACAGGCTGGTGTATCAGGCTTCGCACTACGCCAACGATCAGCTGGCTGTGAAGCTGCCCAACCTTACCCATGTGTACGCAGCGGGCAATGACCAGAGTGCTTGCCCCAAGCAGCTATTGCCCAAGTATGGCGCGAAGGGCTATGGCACCGCTAGCAACAGGGCGAAGAACGCAATACTGGTAGGCGCGGTAAACGAATGGGGATTCTTGACGGTAGATGGGAAGGGGGCTTTCAGCAACTTTGGCCCGCAAGACGATGGTCGCATGTTCCCCACGCTGTGCGCAAAGGGCGAGCAGGTGTACAGCACTCTGCCTGGGAATACCTACACGGAACTGGATGGTACTAGCATGGCCTGCCCGACGGTAACAGGGCACGCAGCTCTAATCCAGGAACGGTATGCGCAGCTCAATAGTGGTGCTGAGATGCACTCTGCCCTGCTACGGGCTTTGCTGGCCAATACGGCAGATGATGCTGGGCGGCCAGGGCCTGATTTCCAGTTCGGCTACGGTATTATGAACGCAGAGCAAGCGGTGCTAGCGCTGGAGGGGGGGCAGTACATGATGGGTACTGTGAGTCATGGGCAGGTTTTCACGCACAAGATAGCAGTTCCCAAGGGGATAGAAGGTCTTCGGGTGATGGTGGTTTGGAACGATCCCCCAGCCGCCAAGGCCTCTGCTTGGGGCGATAGGACGCTGGTGAATGACCTCGACCTCAGCGTATCGGCCGGTGGCAAGAGCTACCTACCGTGGGTGTGTAATCCACGCAAGGGGCATGTGGAGGATAACGCCAAGCGGAGAGTTGATAACCTCAATAATATAGAGCAAGTTACGCTTACCTCTAGCGAAATAGGAGGTTTGAATGAGCTGGAGGTTACCGTGCGGGGAAGCGAGGTGGGGCAGGGTACACAGGACTTTGCCCTCACCTGGTGCTATGACCGTAAGATGCCACGCGTAATATCACCAGCCGACGGGATGCTACTCACCCCTGGCGGGAAGGGCAGCCTTGCGGTAGAAGGCATTGACACTCCGTTCATTGTAGAGCTGAGCTATGATGGGGGCAAGAGCTGGAAGGGGCTTGGTATGGTGCAGGAGTGGTCGCCCACCGTGTCGTTTATTGTGCCGGTTGATGCTCCGGTTACGGGCGATGCATTGCTGCGGGTAAAGACCTCTACGGGCGTGTTTGCCAAGAGCGAGCATCCGTTTACCATAGCGCCACAACCACGAGGGCTTAAGCTGCAGAAGGGCGCTTGCGGTATAGCGGGTTGGAAATTGAGTTGGGATCAAGTGTCCACTGCCACCTATGGGTATGAGGTGCTTATGGCCGATGCTAACGATGGGCATTTCCACTCTGTTGGGCATACCGAAACGCCCGGTGGGATAGAGCTGATGCTGCCCGAGGCTTCCCTTAAAGGCAATACACGCCCAGTGCTTAGCGTGGCGGTGCGGCTAGCAGGAGGCAAGGGCTATGGGAAAAGATCGATAGGGCTGTCTGCCTCCTACTCAGCCACGGTGGCACCGAAGATAGATGAACTCCCGTTCTACGAGAATTTCTCTGTTACCCCTTCGCGCTACGTGGATGTGCAGCCAGGCGATAGCGTAACAATGCAGTACAAGAGCCTCGACCTAGAGGGTGTTCCTGCTGGTACGCAGACCCTTGCGCTCATTTGTAGAGACAGCACCCAGAGGAAGCTTCAAGATGCTGAGTACTTCGATAAGGGGAAAAATGGGCAGCATATTTCACGCCTTACGCTATGCGATGTGGATCTGACGGGAATAGAGGCGCAAGAGCGAATCCTCCTGCATCTAAGGGGGTGGTTGGAGTATCAGAATCCCAAGGACAAGACCACCTCAAGGCTTAGGGTTTTCGGGGGTACGGACGGCACTGCGCTACTCAACAGCCTGGAAGGAGAGACCGAGTATAAGGACGGGACAGATTGGTACTTCCCCCTGAACTCGGGGCAACGGAACAAGGTGGTTATAGAGTACGCGGGTAAAGGGGCCGCGGGCACGCTCTCCGATGTGCTGGCCCTAGTGGGTGTGGGAGTGGAACAGGCAGCGTTGCCCAAACGGGTGCAGCTTTCGTTAGATGCTGTTCCTACTGACAAGGCCAACATGGGCGAGGAGGCCTTTGTGCTGCGGGTAGACAACCTCTGTGCTGACGAACTCCGAGATCTGGCAGTAAAGATCTACTGCCGTGGTAAATGGGTGAATACGGTTCGGATACCAAGCGTGAAGGGGATGTCTCACATGCTGCAGAACGTGAAGGTGGATGTAAGCACGCCCGAGCGGCTTGGCGAGTGGGTGCCAGTGCGTTTTGAGTGCGTACCAGACCCCTCAGAGCCCACAGCTATCGCCAGCGTAGAGCACAGGGTGAACAGCATGGGGAAGGTGGTGCCGATGCCATCGTCTACGCTCGACTACAGCAACCCAAGCGGCCCTGCACCTCTAGATCCCTACATGACAATGATGGTGCGTGAGCCATTCATCTTTACGGATAACGGGGGGCTGCTGGGGAACTACTCCGAGAACCAGGAGGCCACCCTTAAGCTCCTGCCGAGCGAACCTGGCATGAAGGTACGGGTGCGTTTCCTACGTTTCAAGTCGGTGTATGAGCATGCGGGGGTTGGGGTTCTTACCCAGCAGGTTCCCAGCGATTTGCTGATAGATGGAATGTTCTTCCGTGAGTTCCTGATGGGGAATATCATCGGACCTAACGATGCCGGGAAAACCTTTATCTCCGAGGCTGGTGATGGGGGTATCACCCTCAAATTCCAGTCCGAGGCTAACAGTGCCGATGAGGGATGGGTAGCCGAGGTGGATATGGTGCCCGCACGGAATCCGCTAGCTCTTACCGCTGTGGAATCAACCCTGCGCGGTGCTGATGATGAAGGCACTGTGCCCATTAGGCTCACCATACGGAACTCCTGGGATGTGAGGCAGGATAGCGTGAAGGTTGAGATCTTCACTGACGATCTGATATACAAGGAGGTGCTAGATTCGCTGAAGCCCGGCGTAAACGAGGTGACGCTTAAAAATGGGATTCGGGTATCGGCAGCCACACCAGTACGTATACAGGTGGTAATATCGGGCAACGATACCGATGCGAGCGACAATGTGAAGTATGCATTCCTTACCTATGATCGGTACTGTATCCCTGTAGATGCACCACAGCAGAACTACGATAATCTCCATGCTCTGGAGAAGGTGGAGGCCTACAATGTGAAGTGCAAACTGGAGCCACGGCAGAACGGTGCGGTTCGCTACAACCTGGGTAGCCCATTGCCGATATACCAAGGCGAAGCTGAGAATGCGCTTACTTTCAGCATAAGCAACAATGCACTAAGCGGTTGGAGTCTGGCCGCATGGGTAGATTGGAACGACGACGGTGAATTCGGTGCCGATGAGCGGAGCGCGGTAGAACTCAAAGCTGGATTCCCCACAGGAGTGCTAAAGCTCTCAGCCAAAGACTACCAGCCTGGTGTGAAGAGGGTGCGGGTGATGGTAGGTCCTACCGCCGAACTTGCCAATCCCTGCCAGTCGCCTAAAACGGGTGATATTCAAGATTTCCTCCTGACGCTAGAGCCTGGGCAGTATGGGCATCATGGCGACCTTGCGCTAGCTAGGGTGGATGCTGGTGAGCATGGCGTAGACCTCAGCGATGCGCAGCCCATTCGCATTACATTGAAGAATCTTGGAAACCAGCCCTTTGTGAATAAGGTGAAGGTGCGGGTTACTGTAGATGGAGGCGCTCCAAGGGAGGAAGAGATCGATTGCGCAGCCCAACCTATCGCACCCTACGTGGGAGTGGCAGAGTATACGCTGGCAACCACGGCTAACCTCAAGGATTTCGGGCGGCATACCGTGCAGGTAGAATTGCTAGATAATCCTGTAGCAGAGAATAATACGCTATCGATAGATGTCTACTGTGTGCGTCCCTCGGGGGATGCGCGCTATGCCCTGGCATTCAATAGCCAATCGCAGGGTGAAGGGGTGCAGGTGAACGGGGTGGCAGCGGAGCTCAACAAGCCTGCCGTAAAAGCGATGACCCTCGAGATGCTTGTGCGATTAGATAGGTCGCAATACGCTACCCTACTGCACTCTCGCGATAAGGGGATGTGGGTGTACACTGCCCTAGGGTTAAAAAACGGGATTCCAGACAATGCCCTAGGTATAGTGATTGATAAGCGTAAAGCAGTATGCACCGAAACGGGTTGCCTTACGCCAGGGGTGTGGCATCATGTTGCCATATCCATCGATAGGATTGTGCGGGGCGGGGTGTGGGGCAGCAGCTGCGAGGTTAGGGTGTATGTGGACGGAGAAGAGTGCCCTATCAAAAAACTTAGCCCTCGCGATGGGGCGCCCGATTTTCTGGGTAACTTTGGAAAGGTGCCTGAGCTTTCACTCTGCCAGCAGCTGAAGGATACGAAGTTTGACGGGAAGCTCAAGCTATTCAGGGCTAGTAACAAGGCCTTGGACCTTGCAGACATAAGGAGTTTCAACTACGTGCGCAAGGCTGATGGCACGTTGCCAGAGGGTTATATTGCGGAATTCACCTTTGATGAGGGGCCAAAGAGTAAACTCAGCCTCTCGGGAAGCCAGAAGGCCGATATCATTACGGCTAGCTACCAGCGGCTCGATGCGGACAACGGGGGCATTTGGGAGTCGATAGAAGGGAAGCTTATCCGTTCACTCCGGTTTGATGGGATGACCAAGTTCAAAAAGGTTGGCGAGAACGAGTACGCCCTGCTCTTTGACAAGACCACCCCGGCTCGGGTTAAGGGGACTATTACCACCTATTGGCCTCAGGTGAAACTTAGCTATGCTGGGCGAGAAATCACCGCTGATACGGAGTACGATTTTACTAACCCTGTTCGGCTAGAGGCGCATGCACAGCTCTTTGGTAAGGATTTTAGCCAGACTATGGTGCTCACAAGGGAAGACGATAAGTCTGGAGCTTGCGACCTCACAATGCTCAGTCTGGAGGCTAGCAAGAATCGTGGGCTGAAGGCGGACGTAAGGGCTTCAGATATCACAGAGACCATTGCGCTAAAGATTCCCAGCGGGAGTGGAGCATTGGAGAATCCTGAGAAGGTAGTGCTGAGCTATAGCCTCTCAGACCTTGCTAAGATCCAGTATAGGGGGCAGATGCATTCTGGTACTACTCTGGAGGTAGATCTGCGAGAACCGATACTGGTAAGCGTGATCTCTGAACGGGGCGACACGAAGAGCTATGAGATCTCGCTGCAGCAAGATCAGCAGATAGAGTGGAATCTGCCAAAGATAGACTACGTGTACGGCGATGCCCCTGTGGATGCTGGAGCTGTGGCTAGCAGTGGCAGTCCAGTCCACTTCGCCAGCACCGATGGGGCAGTGGCTACTGTGGTGAACGGCAAGCTGCTCATTGGTAAGCCTGGGCATACTACAATAACCGCCACTCTGCCGGCTAAGGGCATGTACGGCGAGGCGAAACCCGTAGAGAAGTCCATAGCCGTAACCCGCCGTCCTGTGGGTGTAACGGTAGCGCAGGGTAGCTATAGGGCGGGTTACCCCTTGGAGTTGATATACAGCTACAAGCAGCTGGTGAATGCTGGGGACGCACTCCGCATGCCCGATCCAGTTCAGCGAGGGAGCCTACTGGTGAAGAGCAGCGATGGGCAGACCGTGGATGCGAGTAGGGGATTGGCCGCTGGGGCTTACAAGGTGGAGGTTGGCCCAGCTGGGGCTTACCAGACCGATTGCTACGAGGTAACCCCAGAGGCTGGAGAGTTTACCGTGGTACAGGCCGATCTGTGGCGAGTAGCCCTAAGGGTAACCGATGGGAGCAATCCGCTGGAGGGGGCGGTGGTGAATCTCGATAGCGAGGCGAGAATATCCAGCGATAGAGGGTTGGTAGAGTGGTTCTTGCCTGCTGGGAAAAAGTACACATTCACAGTGGGTAAGCCCGGCTTTGCCTACCGAACCGTGGTTGTGGATTTGGATGAGGGCAAGGCGGTAGAACAGGAGATTGAGCTTTTGGTTGCCTCTATCCAGCTGAAGTATAGCGTGGCGGCTGACGTTCACGGGGTGCTGAATGGTGCTATAGAGGTGCAACCAGTGCAGCAATTAGCCCCCGGTTCTGATGGCCAACCCGTAATGGCAGTGGCAAATGAGGGTTATAGGTTTGTGAAATGGGATGATAATAGCACCGATAACCCTCGAGTGGACAGGAATGTAATGGCGAGCCAAGAGGTGAAGGCGATATTCGAGCCGCAGCAGTATACCCTAGAGTATGGAGTGGAAATGGCTGGGAATGGAGCTGGCGGCACGGTAGAGGGCAATACGAGCCAAACCGTAGCCTTCGGAGCAAGCGGAACGGAGGTTGAGGCGAAGCCCACGGCGGGTTCTTTCTTTGGCGGATGGAGCGATGGGGTGCGTACAGCGAAACGTTCTGATGGGGCTAAGAATCTACAGGTGAAGGCCATATTCGGGAAACTCGCCACCCTGCCGCATGCCAACAGCTTTGGAGGCGGTTCTCTGGGCGATGGTTGGTACACAATATCCACAGGGCCAGACTATAATCCCTGGAGCGTGGAGAGCTTGGCCCAGAGCAATGTGGCAGCCCTTGAGGGGTACTTTGCCGCATGCAATAGCGAGAAGTTCGGGAGCGAGGGGCACACCCAATCATCCCTCTATTCTCCTGTGTTCACGGGCATCGATGCGCTTACACAGGATCTCCATGTGGCCATGACCTACGCCTTTGAGGAGAGCTTGCAGGATGCCAATGCCGATGGCAAGGAGTTCGCACTGCAGATGAGCGTGGATGGTAAGGAATGGAAGAATTTGCACTCTTTTGAGGCGGGCGTGGAGTTGAATAACACCTCGGTAACCATCACGAAAAAGCAGTTCAAAGGTGCGCATACCATGCAGCTGAGGTGGCGGTACGATGCCAAGTGGGGGCACGCTGCCGAGGTAGATAACGTGCTGGTGCAGGTAAAGGACTGGGATGATGATTCTGGTGATGAGGTGCGCGTTACCTGCAAGGCAAACCCGCTGAATGCGGGGACCTTTGTGGTAGATGGCTCGGGTGATGATGCTGGGGAGCTGAATGTGGCAAGGGGCGATGTGCTGCCCGATGGCATTCGGGCTGTTGCTGCAGAGGGCTATGAATTCACCGGGTGGAGTACCGGGAGTGCAGACCCTGTGCTGCGTATAGCCCACGAGCTTTTCAGGGATGAGGAGTATACCGCTAACTTCCGTGAGCTGGCTAAGCCATTGGTAACGTTCAGGTCGCAGCCTGCGGAGGGTGGCGTTTGTAAGGTGGCGGGGAATGCGGTGGCTTCGCTGGAGGTGAACAGGGGCGATATGATAGAAGTGGCTGCGGTGCCGCAGGCTGACTACAGATTCGTCTACTGGGTGGACAATGGTAGCACGCAGGCAACCCGGACGGTAACGGTGAATACCAGCCGAGCCCTCATAGCCGCCTACGAAAAGGTGGTGCTGTACGAGGCGAGCTTTATGGTAACGGACCACGCGGGCAAACCGTTAGATGGAGCAAAGATTAAAGTGGCTGGGCAGGAGCTAACCACGGTGGGTGGGAGCGCGAAGACCACGGCATCGCTACAGGAGGGCGAGTACCGCTATAAGGTAGAGCTGGACGGCTATTTCACCGTGGAGGGCGTGCTTAAGGTTGGCAAGTTCTTTAGGGATGCTAAGGTTATGATGCACAAGCCCGTAGCGGTGGAGTTCACAGTGAAGGATGCCGAGGGTGCCGCGTTAGCTGGGGCGTCTATATCCATAGCTGGTGGCCCGCAAGATGTCGATTTCACCCGCCAGATGGAGACGGGAGTAGAGGGGAAAGCATCCTTTACGCTCCCGTGTGGTGACTATAGCTACACGGTGGAGATGAAGGGGTATCTGCCCGTGCAGGAGAAGCTGGTGGTGGGCGATGTGGCTGTACCAGTGGCGGTAACATTGCAAAAACCAGCACCGAATCGCTACACCCTGACATTCATGGTAACCTCCCGTTCACGTCCGCTGGAGGGGGCTAGGGTAACCGTTGGAGAAAAGGTGCTATCCACTGATACCGAGGGAGTAGTGAGCTTTGTGCTAGAGGAGGGCGAGTATAGCTACCAGGTGTCAAAAGATGGTTACGAATCCAAAGAGGATCGGGTGAAGCTGGAAGGTGATGATGCAGAAGTGAAGGTGGTGCTGGCCAAGAAAAAGAGGCCAAAACCTACCCCCGATGCAGTGGAGGGAAATCCCCTTGCCAGCGTAGTAGTAGCGCCTAATCCCTTTAGCGAGGCGCTGGAGGTAAGGGGAATACCAGCTGATTGCCATATCCAGGTGCTTGATGCCCTGGGTAAGGTTGTGTACGCAAAAGAGGAGAGTGGCGACGAGAGAGCTGCGCTACAGCTTGGGCATTTGCCCGGCGGTGTTTACCTGCTGGTGCTGGAGCAGGGGGCTGCGCGTAGGGTCTTACGCCTGCTAAAGCAGTAGCGTTTGGCATACAGTCTGCCAGAAATTCAGAGAGCTATCCCAGGCGGGAATCCCAATGTTGGGGTTCCCGCTTTTTGCATTCTAAGGGGCGCTGAAATAGCCCAGATGGAGGCCTCTAGGAAAGCCTCGCGCACGTTCCATTTGCGGAGGAATCTTGTTCCATTATTTTGTGTAAAATGGTTTTAATCAATATTTTAACAGTTATCACAGGCCTTTGCAAGGCGGCGTATTGTATCGTTTAGAGGGTTTGGCTAAGGTCTATTGTCAAAGAGCGTAACGGTGGGGTGTGCAACGTTGCCACTAAGCGTTCCACTCTCGTTACAATTTTTCAACATCTTAATAATCAGAAAACTAAACCAGAATATCGTCTAGGGAAGACCTTCCTTTCCCTAGACCAACTCCGTACTAACTCAATACCATCGCCGTACCTGGGCCGCTTCATGTTCGGATTTCGTCACG
>LIIK01000097.1 GCA_001421095.1 Candidatus [Bacteroides] periocalifornicus
ATCATGGCATGCCGATGGGCGAACAATATGCCTTGGCAGAGGATTTTGCCAGCACCGAGGGACTGCGCGTTCGTGTGGAAGTGGCTACCGACACTCTACGCCTGTTGCACCTGCTCGAAACCGGACAAGCAGACCTTGTGGCACTTCCGGTTAGCCGGAAGTTGCTCCAAAGCCACCATCTGCAACCTGCAGGATTTCACACCCAAAGGCAGCAAGCCTGGGCGGTCAAGAAGACTTCAGAAGCCCTGGCACATGCGCTTGACGAATGGTATCAACCTGACATTCTCACCAAAGTGCAAAAGAGCGTAATAGAGCGCGTTCGTATGGTGCATCATGTGACACGCCGCGCACAAGCCGT
>LIIK01000098.1 GCA_001421095.1 Candidatus [Bacteroides] periocalifornicus
TGATTTTTTTCAAAAGCGATGCCGCTTGCATGAGAGGCGGCGGATGTGGTATACTATGGGTGGCAAACGAGATCAGCATTAAAGCACACGAAAATCGCCCAAGTTCGCACCTTGGGCGATTTTCTGTTCCCATATTGCGGGCAGGGATCTACGCCCAGGTTCGTTGCCGTCATCTCAACCGTCGAGCCATTTGCACAGATAGTGGCATACTATCCCTGCCAAGACGGCGAGCAAAAACGAGATCAACATTATCAGCACCCCCTTCCCATTGCCTGGTCTGGGGCGGCAACGAACAAAGTATAGCATAGTTTTGCCCATCGCGCCACACGCTTGCCGACGACAGCAACACGGCA
>LIIK01000105.1 GCA_001421095.1 Candidatus [Bacteroides] periocalifornicus
CGCCGCGAATCTGCTTCGTGTACCGCCCCACTAAACCCAAAGAAAGGGACAGCGTAGGCAGCACCAGCCCCGCTATGCTTTCGATCCCCGATACCGGCAGCCATTGCAGTTCCAGTGAAAAGACGTAAATCAAAAGCAGGCCCAAGGCAAAGAGCGGCATCGCGGTCGCCAAAAAGGACGTCACCCGAATGATGTAGTCGATGGCTCGATTGGCATAGAGTGCCGTCACTATCCCCAGCGGCACGGAGAGTGCCACCGTCAGGAGAAACGACGCTCCGGCCAACTTCAGCGTCGGCCCAAGCCCCTTCACCAACTCTTC
>LIIK01000099.1 GCA_001421095.1 Candidatus [Bacteroides] periocalifornicus
AGGCGCGTGACCTCGGTTTCGATAGACTGCACGAGGCGTTCGAACTGCTCAGAGATCACCGTCTCGTTGTCAGCATTCTGCTTAAGGGTTTGGACAGCCTCTTGCAGATGGTCTGCCATCGCCTCCTGCTCTTGACTTGTGCTGATACTCAAAATGGTCTGTTGTGCCACGCGGGTCACCGCACCCTCTAGGTTAAGGAAGTAGGTTCCGGCCTCTTTCACATCGCGTACCGCTTCTTGGGTTTGCGCCCCGACGGCTAAAGCGACTTCGCGGCTCTTTTCCGCTAAATTACGAACCTCGGAAGCCACGACGGCAAAACCGCGTCCGTGTTCGCCTGCGCGTGCCGCCT
>LIIK01000015.1 GCA_001421095.1 Candidatus [Bacteroides] periocalifornicus
GCCTCTACCAGCACCGCGACTACCGGGACCTGCTCCAGCGGCACGGGGCGGTCCAGAGCATGTCGCGGCGGGGGAACTGCTGGGACAACGCCTGCGCCGAGAGCCTCTTCGCCCGCATGAAGGTCGAGCTCCTCCGGGCCCAGGAGTGGGAGAGCCTGGCGGCGTTCGAGCGCGCCCTGGCGCGCTACGTGGAGTACTACAACCGCGACCGGCGCCGGCTGGGGGGGGAAAGCCCCGCGCGGCGCCGCGCGCAATACGAGTTGAAAAACAGCGTTAAGCAATCATAAAACGTCCAACTTTAGGGGCGCAGTCCAGAGCTTTGCCCCTTTTACCTGGGGGGTGTTGGTAACCGTAAAGCCCTTCTTGGCCACGCCGGCCCCCAGGGTATACCAATCGCCCAGGCTGCCATTCTCAAAGTTGCAGGAACCCGGCAGCGGTTTCACCTCGCCGAACAGTGCTGTTACCGCCACATCGGCCTGCACATGCTCCTCCTTACGGGTGGGACTGTCATTACCATCGCTCCAGCCCTTAAAGTAGTAGTCAGCATCCTGAGCCGCCGAAATCCGCGCTACCCTGCCTCCCGAGCCGCGGGTTCCCGTCCGCGCCACACCCCACTTTCACCCCACCTGCGCCGTACCTTCGCCGTACCAACGCCGTACCTGCGCCGCTTCATCCTCGGATTTCGTTACGAAATCCGAACATGCACTAGAGGAGGTACGGCGAAGGTACGGCGAAGGTACGGCGCAGAGTAGGCGCTTTCCCCTTATTGCAAGCCCTCTACAAGAAGTCCAGTATAGACCCTATCTTTTATTGGAGACTTTCACCCAGCTAGGTGGTAAATATCTTTTAATCAAGCGATTAAACTTATTGAAGACTGAAAATTGATTATCACGTAGAGGAGGCGCTGTAGGGGCGGTGCCGATCAACGCGAGTGCCTGCTCACCCACGCCGCGCCGTTCATGTGGGTTTTGCAGAGGTCTTACTGTAGGGGAACGCCTCGGACACAGTTTGACGAACGTGCCCTACGCCATGCCATTGGGCGCATTCCGCACCATTGAACCGTAGTGTTGCATAGCTATATGTTGCGATTTTTTCTGTTTGAAAAGGGCAATGGAAAACAAGAATTTGTGTAGCTTCCTAGAGTTTTCGTACCTTGCTCGGCATTTTAACCCTGCAATCCTATAAAATCACACGCATGAAAAGAATCATTTTACTCACTATTAGCCTGCTGTTGCTTGGCGCAATGCAGGGCGTAGGGCAACCTCCCGTGCGCATTGCGGGGCGGAGCATTGCGCCGTTACGCGGTTCTGATACCCACCCCCAGCAGAAGGGCGCACGCAGCAGCAGCAAGAGTTCCGAGAGCCTGGGCATCAGCACCAATGGCTACCGCAATGCACTGGTGCAGCTGTCGGCACTCCCTAGCGCTGCTGAGCAGGCGCAGCTCGAGAGGGCGGGCATCACGCTGGGCGACTACCTCGGGGGCTATGCCTACTGGGCGCTAGTGCGCGACGGGGTGGATTTACGGCAAGCCCAGCGGGGCACCACGCTAATCTCGGCTGTGGCAGTACGCCCAGAGTGGAAGCTCCCTGAGGTGCTGCAGGGCCACGGCAATACGGCAGGCCGCCAGGCGAATACCGTTCCTAGCTCTCCTAAAATCCCCGCCTATGCCCGCACCAGCGCGGGCGAGGTGAAAGTGGTGATCCATTTCGCCCCGAACGCCACCGAAGAGCTGGTGGCAAAAACGTTGATAGAGCTGGATGCCAAAGATCTACGTATAGCCTCCACCTTCCGCACGGCGAGCGTAGCCCTCCCCCTGCAGTCAGTAATGGCGCTGGCAGAACGCCCGTGGGTGCTGGCGGTGCAGCTACAATCGCCGCCCGCTGTTACCACCAACTACAGCGGTCGTCAGCTTGGGCGGGCCAATATCCTTGGGCTGCCCGTATCGCTTGGCGGACGGGGGCTTACCGGGCAGGGGGTACGCATAGGCATATGGGATGCCAACGTAACATCGCACCTCGATTTCGGCGAACGGGTGCACCCGCAGGAGTATGAGATGTATGATACCCACGGTACGCACGTGGCGGGCACAGTGCTGGGTGCGGGTCTCATAGACCCCGACGGGCGCGGGATGGCCCCCCAGGCAGAGGCTTGGACCTACAACTTCAATACGCAGAAGAATGGCCTTAGCGCCCAGCAGGAGATGGAGATAGCCCGGCAGCGGTTCGGGATTAGCCTCACCCAGAATAGCTACGGGTTGGCACTGAGCTACCTGTGCGCTGATTACAAGGCGCTGGTCTACCGGGCAGACGACTACTGGATCGACTTCCTCACAGGGTACTTCCCCACCCTCACGCACATATTCGCGGCGGGGAACGACGGGGAATCATGCCAGGAACTCATGCTGCGTGAATACGGTAAGCCGGGCTACGGCACCAACACCAATCGGGCGAAAAATGCGATCCACGTAGGCACGGTGAACGAGGTTGGCGAGCTGGCCAGCACCTCCAGCCGAGGGCCGCAAGACGATGGACGCCTGTTTCCCACCATCTGCGCCAAGGGGGTAGATGTGTGGAGCACCATGCTGGGCAACACGTATGCCAAGATGAGCGGCACCAGCATGGCCTGCCCCACCGTTACGGGCACCGCAGCCCTCATCCAGCAACGCTACGGGCAGCTGCACCAGGGACGGCATATCAGGGCCGACCTCCTAAAGGGATTGCTGGCCAATACCGCAACCGATGCAGGGGTTAAAGGGCCCGATTTCCAGTATGGCTACGGCATAATGAATGGGGAAAAAGCCACGCTGGCCCTAGAGCAGGGGCAGTACCTGTTCGACTCTGTGGCCACTGGAGACTCTCGAATGAAAAGGATCGCCATCCCGGCCAACTGCCAAGGGCTACGGGTGATGCTGGTGTGGACAGATCCCCCCACGAAAAAAGCGCAGTATTGGGGCGACAAGACGCTGATCAACAACCTCGACCTCTCGCTCACTGCAAACGGCACCCCCTACCTCCCCTGGGTGTGCAACCCCGCCAAGGGCAAGGTAGACCGCCCCGCCACCCGCCGGGTGGACACCCTGAACAACGTGGAGCAAATAACTCTGACAGCTGACGAACTGGCAGGTACCAGCTCGGTAGAGGTAACCGTGAAGGGCGCGGAAGTCGGCACCGGCACACAACGCTACGTGCTCACCTGGTGGTTCGATGGCGGCTCGCCCCGGGTAGTAGCCCCCGGCAATGGGGAGCTGCTGGTACCGGACGAACTCGCGTTCCTGAACCTAGAGAACGTGGAATCCCCCTTCAGGCTAGAGCTCTCCTACGATGGGGGGCAAACCTACCCGTACAGCACGGAGTACTCCCATTTCCATGAGCATACGCTCATTAAGATCCCGGCGGATGCCCCCCTTACCAGCCAGGCGCTGATACGGATTACCGATGCCAAAGGGCAGATAGCCACCAGCGCGCATCCATTCACCATTGCCCCGCAGGTACAGAAGGTTAGCCTGCGTAGCACTCCCTGTTCGCTCGGCGGTTGGCAGCTGGAGTGGGACACGGTAACCACCGCCACCCAAGGCTACGAGGTGCTGATAGCCAACCCAAAGACCGCGGAGTTCGCCTCGCTTGGGCATACTAACGAGGCTACGACATGCACATTCACCATACCCCCAGAGAAGATGGAGGGTATGGACTACCCGATATTCACAGTGGCGGTTCGGCTACCCGATGGCACGCTGGGCAAACGGGCAGCAAACGGCGCGGTGGGCACAGCCACGAAAGCCATTAAACTCACGCCGACTGACATTCCGTTCACCGAGCGCTTCAGCCACTACCCCTCACGATTCCTAGGCGAGAAGCACGGCGAGAATATGGTGACCTGGTGCCTGAACAGCACCCTGGGCGACCTACCCGCGGGCTCAAACGTGATGATGACCGGCTGCAAAGCTCCCAATGAGAACTTCAACACCACCGACTACTTTGCTCCAGAGAACGCTGACAACCAGACGACTATAACTATCTGCGAGCTGGACCTCGAGGGGATCCCGGCAGACCAGCCCCTCTACCTCCACCTGAGCGGCGCGATGGTGAACAAGGATGTCCCCACGGGTAGCACCGCCCAGATGCGAGTGCTAGACAATGGGCTTGTGCTCAAGAGCATAGAGGGCACAGAGATACAAAAGACCACCCGCTATGACCAGGAGTGGTACTTCGCCCTAGAGCCCGGCAAGAAACACACCATCGCCATAGAGTACGCCGGCAATGTGGCGAACGATATCCTCTACTTCACCCAGCTCTCGGTAGAGCGCCCGAACTACCACAAGGCGGTGCAGCTCAGCCTAGTGCAAGCCCCCAAGAACGGGCCTAACCTCAAGCAGGAAACCTTCCGCCTTCTGCTGGAGAACCTCGGGCAACAACCGCTAGAGAATCTGCTGGTAAAGGCCTACCGAGGCGGTAAGTGGGTGGGTAGCTACCCGGTAGAAAAGCTCTACGGGCACGCCAAGCACCCCTTTGAGATGCGGCTGGACCTCGCTACTGACAAAGAGCTGGGCGAGCTGATAGACATCGCCTTTGAGTGCGTGGTAAACCCCGAAGAACCCACGGCCAACGGTAGGGTAGAGCACCGGGTGAACAGCATGGGGGCTGTGATCCCTATGGGCACTACCACCCTAGAATCCACAGCAATAGGGCCTATACCCCTAGACCCCCGCACGGTGCACAGCATCGGCGGCACGGTCTACTTCACCGACAATGGCGGCTACCTGGGCAACCACTCCGAAATCCAGATAACCCACACCCAGCTCAAGCCTGCTGACCGCTCTAAGAAGGTGCGGGTGCGCTTCCTAGAGTTCAACACCCAGGGCGATAAGGCCGCGCTATACGTGTACACCAAGCACATCACCAACCTCAACACCAAGGGCGAGCGTGAACGGGCCAAGCTCTCGGGTAGCAACCTCAAGCTGCCAATGGAGTTCATCTCAGAAGCGCCCGATGGCGAAATCACCTTCTACTTCCACGCCTACGAGCAGGCCTCTGCCCCCGGGTGGCTGGCCGTGGTAGACCTGGTGGAGGATAAGAACCCCCTAGCCCTGCTCCGTGCCGAAGCCACCCTCCTAGGCTCTGCCCCCACAGGCCAAGTGCCCATTAAAGTTCGGGTGCTGAACCGTTGGCTCAAGGAGCAGAAAGGGGTGAAGATAAGGGTGATAGCAGGAAAGACGAACATCGTACAGGAGGTAGACTTGCCGCAGGGCGAACAGGAGATAGTGCTGGACCAGAAGCTGGAACTACCCCTGGGCACCTCGCTACCCATGCAGGTGGCCATAGAGGGCGAAGACACCCACGGGGCAGACAATGAGATCAACACCTTTGCCATATATGACCGCTACTGCATACCTCCAGCATACGGTACTAGCGCCGCTGTGGCTGACACCATAACGGCGCTACAGAAGCGCTACCCCCTCTCCCGCAGGGCCACCGGCGCCATTCGCTACGCGCTACCCGAGAAGGCGGTAACCCTCTACAAGGAGGAGGGTGAAACCCCAGTAACCATAAGCACCCAGGGCATCGTACCACCAGGCTGTAGCATGGCGGCATGGGTGGATTGGGATGACAACGGGGAGTTTACCCAGGAAGAACGGGCCACAGCACCTCTACTCGCAGGCAAGAATTCACTAGCCACGCTAACCCTTAACCCCACAGCAGCCCAACCCGGGCTTAAGCGGATGCGCATTGCCATAGCCCCCACCCAGCGGCTCGGCACGCCGTGTAGCTCTACCGAGGATGGCGATGTGCAGGATTGCTACATCAATCTGCTGGATGGGCATTACCCCGAGCACGGCGACCTGGCCATCACCCAGGTAGATGCCGGCGGTTGGGGGAAACCCAGGAGCGATCAAGAGGTTAAAATCACAATAAAGAACCTGTCTAACAGCACTTTCACGGGCAAGCTGAAAGCCACCCTGACTGTGGATGGAGGTACACCCCAGGAAGAGGAACTAACCTGTGCCGATGTGCTACCACCCTACAATGGCACTACCACGCTCACCCTGGCGAATAAAGCTGCCCTCACCACCGTTGGCAAGCATACCGTGCGGGTGGAGATAGAGGAGATGCCCGCCTCCAACAAGGAGAATAACACCGCCAGCACCGACATCTGGATTGCCGTACCGCAAACCGATGGAGATTTCTACGCGCTGAATATAGAGAGCTATCAGCGTGAAAATGAGCGTATAGTCGTGAATAGCGTGGCCGAAAAGCTCAGCGCCGCCTACATGGATCTGAATGGGCCTAAACCTATCACCCTAGAGGCGGTATTCCGCACCGATAGGGCACAGTTCGGCGAGCTGATCAGTGCCCCGGGGCTGCGGGTATTCACCACCTACCTCTTGGCAGGCTACCCCATCCCAGACAATGCCATTCTGGTGCAGGTGGGTGGTGTTAAGCTCTTGTGGTCGGGCAAGGGGACTATCACCCCTAGCAAGTGGCATCACATTGCGTTGGTGTTCAACGAGGTCAGCTTCCTCGACAGCAAGGTACACCTCTTTATTGATGGAGTCGAAACACCTCTCACCAACTACACGAATCAGCAAGCCCACCCGACCTTTGACAACGAGAACCAGCAATACTCGCTAAGCCTCATGTCCAAGGTAGACGGGCAGCTCAAGCTCTTCAGGGCATGGGCTGAGGATAAGACGGCAGAGCTCCCCAGGCTGCAGTACACCTACGTTCGCCAAGCAGACAACACGCTCCCCCCCGGCTGCCTGGCCGAATTCACCTTTGATGAGGGGCCGCGCAATGCCCTGAGCCTCTCGCCCAGCGGCGATGTGGGCACCATAACCGCGGGGAACGATGCGAGAATAGAGGCCACAGATGGCGGTATATGGCAGAAGGTGAATGCTCTAATCGCCAACATCCAGCTTGACCACCAGAACAGCTACGCCGAGGTGGTGGAGAACCAGAAGTACGAGATCACCTTTGCGCTCGGCACGCCTAAGACCACGCCTATCAAGGGTGTGATTGCGCCAGCCTGGCCTACCCTGCAATTCACCTACAAGGGGGCAGCCATTGATGCGAATACGCCTTTCGACTTCTCCAGCGGCGAGGCAACGATTACCGCCAGCGGAAAGCTCTTCGGGAGGTCAATTAGCCAAGAGATCAGCCTCGTATTCAAGGAAGACCTCTCGGGGGCTGCTGACCTTACGAAAATCACGCTGTCCAAGGCGGCCAACCCGGGGCTGAAGGATGACATAACCACCACGGTAAGTGCCCGGCAGGTGGGCATTGCCATTCCGGAAAGCAAGGGACGGCTAGAAAATCCGGCCAAAACCAGGCTCACCTACGAGATTTCACCCGCTGCGAAGCTCTTCCACAATGGGCAGGAGCTACCCAACGGGGGCGAGCTAGACCTCTCAGCCCCCACGGTGGTAGAGGTGGTAGCCGCCAACGGGCATAGGCAGGGGTACGAACTCCGCCTGGAGCAGGAGCAGAGCATAGTGTGGACGCCCACCAAGACCGCCTTCACCTACGGCGATACCCCAGTAGCGGTAGATGCCATAGCGAGCTCTGGGCAAAAGCTCACATTCACCTCCAGCAACGCCACGGTGGCCACTGTACTCGACGGCAAGCTTATAATCGGCACTCCAGGCAGCACCACCATCACTGCCCTCCAGCCAGGCGAGAACGGCTTTGGCCCAGCTACCCCCGTAGCGCATGAAATCACGGTGGCGAAAAAGGCCATTGACATTACCCCTAAGATTGCCGACGTGCCGCTGGGCAAACCCATAGCGTGGGACTACAACTTCACTACCCTCGTAAAGCAGGAGGATATCTGGAGTATGCCCAACCCCCTAGGGAAGAATGCCTTCAGGGTGCTGAACGCGGACAACGAGGAACTCCCTGTGGATGCCATCCTCCCCATTGGCATCTACACGGCCAAGGCGGGCAGTGGCTACGAGGATAGCAACTACATCTACACCCCCAAGGATGCTACCTTCAGCGTGGTGCAGGGTAAACTGTGGGCAGTAACCCTAACGGTGGTAACCCCCAACGGCGACCCAATACCCGATGCGGCGGTGCTACTCGGCAAGGCAGACCAGCGCACCAACACCCAGGGGATCTGCCAGTGGTGCCTAGAGGCGGGCAGCCAGTACCCCATTACCGTAATGAAGGAGGGCTATGGAACTGTGAACGAGACCGTAGACCTTACCGAGGGAGCTAGCATTGCCCGTACCATTACGCTGCAGCCAGCCACCATCACCCTCACCTACACCGCGGGCAGCCACGGCATCCTACTAGGGAACGCTGTGCAAAAGCTTGCGCCTGGCAATGCCGGAGAGGCTGTATGGGCAGTACCTGAGACGGGATACCGATTCGATAAGTGGAGCGACGGGCAGGCCAACAACCCCCGGCTCGACACCGCTGTAACTCATGGTTTCACGGTAGAAGCGGCATTCTCCAAGCAAACCTACACCTTGACCTACAGCCTAGAGGCGGGCGGCAGGCTGGCCAGCGGAGCTGCTACCCAAACTGTGGAGGCAGGTGCAGACGGAGCCGAGGTTACGGTAGAACCCGAGGAGGGCTACTTCTTCGTAGGGTGGTCAGACGGCAACACCAGCCCCGCACGAACCGAAAGGGCGGTATCGGGCAACGTCGCAATAGTTGCACGTTTTGCCAAATACCAAACCCTCCCGCACTTCAACGATTTCGAGGCACGGCAGCTTAGCGATGGGTGGTACTCCATAAGCACGGGCAAAACCCCAGCGCCCTGGGCGGTAACCAATCTGGATGCCGAGGAGACCAAGAGCCTCGACGGCTACTACGCCCTCATAGACGGCAATGCCTACGGGCAGGATGCCAACGTGGAAACCTACCTCTACTCGCCGAAATTCAGGCTGGAAGGGGTGACGACCGACGTTATCATCTCGGCAGACTACTGGTTCCGCTGGTTCTCAGGGGCCGATGAGTTCGACCTAGAATACAGCGTGGATGGCGGTGCTTGGACTCAGCTCGGGACGGTGGAACGCGATGACAAGCGTCGTCGTATACAGGAAACTATACCTGTAGCCACTCTCCAGAATCGGCAGACCCTCCAGTTCCGCTGGCACTACAAGGCGGTGTGGGGCTACTTCGCCATGATAGACAACGTGGCAGTGGTGGCAGCCCAGAGCGAACCCTTCACCCTGAGCTACGTGGCAGACCCCGCTGAAGCTGGCACATTCTGGATACCAACTTCCACAGGGTTCAACCAAATAACCCAGCAGCGGGTGAACCAGGGCGGATTCCCAGCACCTGTTACCGCAAGGCCTGCATCTAACTACCGATTCTACAAATGGAGCGATGGCACCACTAGCATCCTGCTACAGCCACAGCAGCCAGTGTTCGCCAGCCAGACCATCACCGCCCGCTTTGTGAAGATGAACGAGGCGATAATAGCCTACAGGGCCAACCCCGAGGAGGGCGGACACTTCACCATCGACGGGCAGCCCGCGGTAGAGCAGCTGGTGGCCATAGGGACTGTGCCTAAGGCCGTAACCGCAGTGCCTGCACAGGGCTACAGGCTCGCCTACTGGAATGACAACGGCGACACCAACCCAACGCACGTGCTTAGCCAGAAGACCCGGGATAACGCCGAGGTGGTGGCAACCTTTGTACGCATCCAAGGGCAGGCGGTAACCATAGAGGTAACCGATGGCAAAAATCCACTGCCCGATGCCCTGGTGAAAGTGGGTGGCGACTCCTTAACCACCAGTACTGACGGCAAAGCCCTATTCGACCTAAAGGAGGGCACATACACCTGTACCGTAACCAAAGAGGGCTACCAGAGAGCCACCAAAGCTTTTGCAGTGGCCAACTCGCCCGTAACCCTCCAGGTGGCACTCTCCCAAAAGGACGATAATCCCGACCCCACAGTAGAGGTACAAGATCCGCTAGCCCACGTGGAGGCACTCCCGAATCCCTTCAGCGCAGAGCTAACCCTAAGCGGGCTAAAGGATACCGAACGGGTACGCATATTTGATGCCCGTGGGCTAGAGCTGCTCTCCACCCCTACCAATGGGGTAGAGAGGCTCACGCTCCAGCTAGAGTACCTCCCCACAGGACTCTACCTGGTGGTGGTAGAAGGGCAGAAGGCGCAGAAAAGCCTACGGGTGGTGAAAATGTAGGAGACTTCCCAGAGGAGCGGGGGCCAGAATCGACGATTCTGGCCCCCTGTTTTTTACGCAACGATGCCTCTGAAAAACTCACTTAAACGATATGGTGCGTTGCCTCGCCACATTCTTTGAGAAATGTAATCGTTTGATTAAAATTTACTTACCTTCAAGCAGGGAGAAGTGGTGCGCTAAAGATTGAACGCATGCAAACTTCTACAGAGGGTGCGCAACATTTGGCGTTCTCGTTAGCCTTTTCTACTTTTGCTAATCAGAAAGCTCGCCATAGCGGGTGCTGTTAAAACCACACTGGGCATCTTCACCATACCTGCGCCAAACAAAGAGGAGGGGCCTCAGGGTACTCGCTTTGCGCAAAGAATCGACCACACACAAATTAGCATAGATCGCATCATGGTAAAAGCTTTACAATGGAGCCCAGGGTTCAGAATAGAATGCTCAATCCGCAATAATTGGGATCGCCCAGCCTACACCGAATGGGAGGGTGAAACGGTAACCTACGCCGAGGTTGCCCGCCGTATAGCACGGATACATGCGCAGCTGGAAGCGCTCGGGGTGGCGCATGGCGACCGGGTAGCGCTGGTAGGGCGGAACTCCAACGGCTGGGCTATCACCTTCATGGGCATCATCACCTACGGCGCGGTGGTGGTACCCATACTCCACGAGTTCAAGACCAGCAACATCTGCCATATTGTCAATCATTCGGAGGCCAAGGTATTCTACCTTACACAGTCATACTGGGAGGCGATAACCGAGAGCAGCGTGCCGCATGTACGGGCTTTCATCAACTTGCGCACGGGTGTGCCATTCTACATCCAGGGCGATGACAGCGTTAAGATAGAGCTAGCCCGTATCCAGCAGCGCACCTGGGAGGAGGTTACCCCCCTCTCGCTCCGCTACTACCACGGCATGGGCGACGAGCTGGCTGAAATCAACTACACCTCGGGCACTACCGGATTCTCCAAGGGTGTAATGCAGCCCTACCGTGCGCTAGCCTCAAATATCGAGTTCGCCACCGGGGTGCTCGACCTCCATCCGGGCGACACCGTGATCTCGTTTCTCCCTCTGGCGCACAGCTACGGGCAGGCCTTCGAGTTCATCTACTGCTTCTGCCGGGGGAATCATATCCATTTCCTCACGCGCACCCCATCGCCCAAGATAATCATTGAGGCGTTCGCCGCCATCAAGCCTCGTATCATCCTGCTGGTACCCCTCATAGTGGAGAAGCTCTATAGGAATAACATCCTTAAGATCCTCAACCGTCGGGGAATCAAGCTCCTGATGAAGATGCCCATCATCGATAAGCCAGTCTTGCGCAAGTTCCAAGAAGCCCTAACCAACCTCTTTGGCAATAACTTCATAGAGGTGATAATTGGCGGTGCGGCCCTGAACCCCGAGGTCGAGCTCTTCCTCAAGCGCATCGGGTTTCGCTACACCGTGGGCTTTGGGATGACGGAGTGCGCCCCCATCATCACCTACGCCAGCTGGGCCACCCACAAGCTCTACAGCAGCGGGCGCGCGGTGGTCAACATGCGGGTGAAGATAGACAACCCCAACCCGCTCACGGGCGTTGGCGAGATAGTGATGAAGGGCGATAACGTAACCCTGGGGTACTATAAGAACCCAGAGCAGACCGCAGCCAGCTTCACCCCCGACGGCTGGTTTCGCAGCGGCGACCTGGGCTACCTCGACCCTGAGGGGAATCTCTTCATCAAAGGGCGCTCCAAGAATATGATCCTCGGGCCTAGCGGGCAGAATATCTACCCAGAGGAGATAGAGGCTCTAATCAACAACCAGCCCTACGTGCAAGAATCGCTCGTAACCCAGCGCGATGGAAAGCTCATAGCCCTAGTGGTGCCCGATATGGCGCGCCTCGATGCGGAGGGTATCGAGGGGATTACCGACGAGCAGAAGGAGCGGATAATAGCCGAAACCCTAGAAAAGGTGAATGAGGAGCTGCCCGCCTACTCCAAAATCGCCACTGTGCAGCTCTACCCCGAGGAGTTTGAGAAAACGCCCAAGAAGAGCATCAAGCGCTACCTCTACACCAAGTAGGGGCAAAAAGAGAGCTACAAAGTCACGGTAGCGCCGCGGCGTTTTTTTTTTTTTAAATCGCGATGCGGGATTTCTTTTAACGCAACGCAGTGTTCTTTAACCGCAACGAGGCAATTTGGGACTGCGATGTAGCGATTTTGGAACCGCGACGCGGCACGCCACGTCGCTACTAAAGCGGGCGGCAGCCTTGGAGCAAGTATACGTGATTGATTAGAATTCTTTTAACCACGAGGAGGAAAGGGAATTCCGCCATAAAGGAGACGCTGGCAGCTCTTTGGCAGAGGTTCCGTTTTTAGGGGGTTCCGAGGCTAATGGAAAACGTTTCGCGGATTATCGTTATCTTCGCGAATACGTAGTATGACCATTGCACAAACCAATCCAATGCGCAAAGAGCGGAGCGTAAGGAGATTAGGCGACCTTGGGACGATATCTAGCAGCTCAACGGCTGCGAGGATCGGTACGCCCTCTACGGGCTATTTTTCCTGCGGTATGCTTGGGCTGCTGCTGTGCCTGCTGATGCCCACGGGTATCTGGGCGCAAAGCAGGGCAATACGAGACTCGGCTCTACGGCATATGGCTGCTGGCAGATACGAAGTGGCAGTTCGCTGGTTAGACTCGTCGGTGCGGGGCTGCGACACTTGCCGACAGGCACGTATCCTCCTTGCCGAGTGCTTAATACAGCTGAGGCGTGATCTGCCCAGGGCTGTTGAACTCCTAAGTCCTCTACCCGCTACGCCTAAGACTTTGGCCTTGCAGGCTAGGACGCATCAACTCTCCTATCAGTTTGCAGAGGCCAAGGCTCTCTACGAGCGCTACCTCCCGCTAGCGCAGCGCGAAGTGCTAACGGATGCAGTGGCCCGCGAGCGGATAGCAGAGTGCCAGAACGCCCTACAGCTGGGCGAGAGTACCATGACCCCGACCCTGCTCTCTACCCTCCAGGTGCGGTGGGATAGCATCCCCGCTGCCACCAAGGGCATTACCCGAGGCTACTCCATCATAGAGATTCCGCAGTCTCTAATGCCCTCGGCCCTGCGGCGAACTGGCGAGCCGACTCCACTCATGGGGTATCCGCTATCCACACCCGTGGGTACTCGCCTGGTCTACACATCGCGCAGAACAGCACTCGGCAACACGGATATCTACCTTACCCACAGGGTAGATGAGACCCTATGGTCACGCCCCGTTCCCCTCAGCTCTGTGGTCAACTCCCCATACGATGAACAGCTCCCGCTGCTTAGCGCAGACGGATGTACACTCTACTTCAGCAGCCAGGGACACTACGGTATGGGGGGATTCGATATCTTCGTTTCGCGGCTCGACACGGTAACCCAGCAATGGAGTGCCCCGGAGAATTTGGGTTTCCCGTTCAATAGTCCCTATGATGAGTTCATCCTCTCCCCCCCTCTAGGAACTGACACTCTGGTGCTAGCCTCCACTCGCAATGCGCCAGTAGGATATGTAAATATTTACACGCTTCTTTCTGATAGGCACGCAGTTGGCAAACGAATAGCCAGTGCAGCAGAGCTGGAAAGAGCAGCTCGTTTCGAAACGGTAGGGTCTACGCCAGAGGCCCCCCCAAAGGCTGCTGCCCCCCAGAAGAGGACGGTACCCACAGCCACCAAGCCCTTCAGGCCAGTGGACAGCGACCCAGAGTATCAGCGCGAGTTGGCCAAAGGATTTGCCCAGCAAAAGAAAGCCGATACGCTGCGTGTGCAACTCGAAAAGCTCCGCGAGCAGCTCTGGAATGTAAAGACCGTAGAGCAACGCAAGCGTGTGGAGGCCCGGATAGTGCCAATAGAGACCGAAATGCTGAATGCGCAGCGCAAAGCAGATATCCACTTTGCCGCGGCTAACCTAGTGGAGCAGGAGTACATAACGGGCAAGCGAGCCGTGCCAGCAGAATCTGCGGGGCAAAGCGCCTACTCAACCGATGCCCCCACGCACCTCTACCAGGCAAAGCCCGCTAAAAGCATATTCCAGCCCGATGAGATACGAACGCTAGCGGCAGATGCTGACCGTCTGTTCACCTTCATGCAGGAGGCTAAGACCATAGTACGCCGCGAGGGAAGCGGAAAAGGGAACAAAAAGGTCCGCGTAGTAGAAGAACTCTCCTGCATATTCACCAAGCGTTTCCAGCAGGCGGTGCAGTCGACCCAAAACATCTATTCGAACTGTTTGGCCGTAGCCCTGATGAAGAGCAACCGCAATGCGGCGGTACAGCTCCAGGTGGCAGAGGCCAGAGCCCGCGAGGCAATGCGGAATGCCCAAGCCATACGCAATAATGCAGACTCCACCGCCCCCTGCCGTTCACAATTTGATGCCCTGCTGCTGGATGCTCTAGCCAATAGATACTTTGAGCTTGGATTTGCCTACACCTGGGGGATGGATACCTTTAGAACCTCGGTGGAGCGGCGCATTGTGGACTTGGAGATCTTGCTGCAGAACAGCCGCCCTTCCCTAAGCATGGGGAACGATGGCCAAGAGCTAAATACAGCATCTGTAGAACCGTCTGACGAACAGGATTCTACTGTTAGCGAAGCTAGCAAGATGCCCACCGAGACTCCCATTGAGACTCCCGATCCCACACCCATCAACCCTCCGAAAGCACCCGCAGATTCAGATCCCATACTCTTTGCAGCATCCCTAGGACAGGGGCTAACCATTAAGAATCCCTCGCCGTACACCACTGGCACACCCCTACCAAAGGATATTCCGCTCCCGAAAGGTGTGGTGTACAAATTGCAATTAGGGGCATACAGCAACCCTGTAGACCCTGCGCTTTTCAACGGCCTATTCCCCGTAACCGCAGAGACACTGAAGAACGGCAAGGTTACGAAATACTACGCAGGGGAGTTCTACCGCTACTCCGAGGCCGAGGCGGGCAAGCCTATTGCCAAGAAATGCGGTTTTCCCGACGCCTTTGTGGTGGCTTGGTACAATGGGCGAAACGTTCCCCTAGCACGGGCGCAGAGCCTTGAGGGCAATACGAAAGCCTCAGCCAAAGAGCACAACACCCCTGATAAGGAGGTACCCCACTACGTAGCTATCGGGCAATTCCCCGCCCCACTGCCTGAGTACGTGGCTAAAACGTTGGCCTTGCTCGCCCCGCAAAAGGAGATAAAGCGAACCCCGGGGCAAAACTCCCAGTGGAACTACTCGGTAGGCCCCTACCCAAACAAGGCCCAAGCCCAGCGGCTGTGCGATAATCTACTGGCGTGCGGCCTCACCGAGGCCAAGGTGACCCAAGAAGAGTAACACGCTGCTGGTAGACCTCCCCAGTATACTATTCCTTGCTGAAGGGACGATATTCCATTGCAAACCAATATCCTCACCATGCTGAAAAAGCACCGAAGTGCCACGGCTAGGCGGCTCATGAATGAGCTGGCAGCCCAAGATACCCCCTTTCTCTTCGCTGTGAACTACAAGGGGACGGAGACTATAGTGCTGCCGCTAGACGAACTCTCTGAGCAGGAGTGCCTCTACAATTTTGAGGGCATGGGGAATCTTGATACACCCCTTAGCCCCTCCCGGTTGGCGGAAGTGAAGTGGCACGTAGAGAAACCCGATTTTGAGGCCTACAGCAGAGCCTTTACCCGTGTGCAAAAGGCAATAGCTGCTGGGAAGACACGGCTGGTAAACCTTACTTGCCAGGTACCGTTTTTCTGCGACCTCACCCCTAGAGAACTCTACATGGCCACCCAGGCTAAATACAGGCTGTGGATTCGCGGTACCCTCCTCTGCTTCTCACCCGAGACCTTCCTGCGTATTGAGCAGGGCGAGATCAAGTCCTACCCCATGAAGGGGACGATCCGTGCTGATGTGCCAGAGGCTGAGGCGGTACTCCTGGGCAACGAGAAGGAGGCCGAAGAGCACGCCTCGGTAGTGGAACTCATAAAACAGGATCTCGGCAAAGTGGCCAGCAGGCTCGAGGTGCGCCGCTACCGCTACGTAGACACCCTACAGACCAGCAATGGCCCAATCCTAGAAACCAGCAGCGAGGTGGTAGGGCAACTTCCTAAAGATTACCGTGCGCATCTTGGCGACATCCTCTTTAGCCAACTCCCCGGTGGTTCTATTACCGGAATGCCTAAGCTGGAGTCGATTAAGGTAATCAGAGCGTCTGAAGAGTACAACCGGGGCTTCTACACCGGCGTAATGGGCCTCTATGCCGACGGGAAGCTCAACAGCGCGGTGATGATCCGGTTCATAGACTGCAGCTCCAAGCAGCTCTACTACAAAGCGGGCGGCGGAATAACCGCCAAGAGCGACTGCCTCTCTGAGTACAATGAGGTGATAACCAAGTGCTATGTGCCGCTACGTTGAGACAGTTCGCATCTACAAGCACGCTGCTCCCCTAGCCGCATACCACAACGCCCGCATAGCCAGAACCTGGAAGACGCTTGGCTGGGCAGACCACCCTATCACCATAGCCCGAGCTGTAGGGAATGCACCTGACAATGAGGGGGTGCTAAAAATGCGATTCGTCTACAGCGAGCTCGGCATGGAGTGTGCCCAGTATGAGCCCTACCAGATGCGGTACCCGACTAGCCTCAAGCTGGTGGATGGCGGAGATATTGACTACTCCCTTAAATCTACAGATCGCCGTGTGCTAGAGGCTCTTCGCCTACAGCGTGGGGAGGCCGATGAGGTACTCATAGTGAAGCATGGGTTCATTACGGACACCTCCTATACCAACGTAGCTTTTTACGATGGGAGCGATTGGTACACGCCTGATACCCCGTTGCTTGAAGGAACTCGACGGCAGTATCTTTTGGATAATGGAAGGATTCAGACAACCAGCATCCGTGCCGACCAATTGGGGAAATTCGCCAAAATAGCCCTCTTCAACGCAATGTTCGATCTTGGAGAGCTGGAAATCCCCATAGCGGCCATTAAGCCCTAGCTGCTGCTCCTGTATGCGAATTCACGGGATGGGCAAGGCGCTTTTATTTCCACAGGAGGCTGAAAATCCCTACCTTTGCCGCCATGAATTCTGAGAATGTACCCCGTGGCGAGCTGCCTAGAAAGCCCGCATGGCTCAAGATCCGCTTGGGTGGAGGCCAAACCTACTCTGGTGTAAGCCAGACTATACAGGGGTACGGCTTACACACTATCTGTAGCAGCGGGCGATGCCCAAACCAGGGCGAATGCTGGGCCAGCGGGACAGCCTCATTCATGATTCTCGGCAATGTATGCACCCGCCAGTGTCGATTCTGCGCCACAGCAAGCGGGCATCCTTTGCCCCCAGACACCAAGGAACCCTTACGATTGGCCACCTCTATACGCCTTATGGGGCTACGCCACGCTGTGATAACTTCAGTGGATAGAGACGACCTGCCCGATGGAGGGGCTGCTATCTGGGCAGAGACTATAGCCAAGGTTCGGGAGCTAAATCCAACCACTACGATAGAGGTTCTGCTCCCCGATTTCATGGGTAAGCCAACAGCCCTTACGCGTGTGCTGGCGGCAGCCCCCGATGTGGCAGCCCACAATGTGGAGACGGTGGAACGCCTTACCCCCGCCGTGCGCTCGCGGGCTAAATATCGCTATAGCCTCGGTGTGCTGGCGCGCATATCCCAAAGCGGCTACCGCACCAAAAGCGGGCTAATGCTAGGGCTCGGGGAACGGGAGGTGGAGATAGAGCAGACCCTACGCGATATGCTTTCGGCCGGGGTGCAATACCTCACCATAGGTCAGTACCTACAACCGCGACGTGAGAACCTCCCAGTGCTTCGCTACTACACCCCCGAGGAGTTCGATGCGCTTGGGCAGCTAGCCCGTAGCCTCGGGTTCGCCTACGTGGAATCTGGCCCATTGGTACGTTCCTCGTTCCATGCAGAGCGGGCGCTAGAGGCTTGCGGAGTGGTTTCTAAAACGGAGGCGGAGTAGTGGAGCCATTCTCGGTACTCTCTTACCCCATGCCGGCAGACTACGGGGAGGGGCAACGACAACAGATCCAGCTGGCCGACCGTGTGCTTAGTTGGCGTACCGACCCCGATAATTCTAGCGTTGGGTGCTACCTTCACGGGGAGGTTGGGCATGTCTACACTCTGGGGATACACGGGAAACTATCCAATCTGTTGGTAACCAAGCAGGCACTCGAACACGATGGTATCAGCCTCGTGCGCACTGACCGAGGCGGCGATATCACCTACCACGGACCTGGACAACTCCTAGCCTACCCTATCCTCGACCTTCATCGGCTGGGGCTGGGGGTAAAGGGCTATATAGAAGCCCTAGAGTCTGCTGTAATGTTCACGCTATCGGCCTACTCCATTGCCACTACCCTCCTGGCAGATGCCCCAGGTGTTTGGCTAGAGCCGAAAGGTACTAGACCTCTACGGAAAATATGCGCAGTGGGAGTGCATGTGAATCAGGGAATTACCACGCATGGATTTGCGCTGAATGTACACACAGATCTAAGCTATTTTACCCGAATCAACCCCTGTGGATTTACCACACGTGGCGTCACTAGTATGGCGCAAGAGCTGGAGAATGCGCCACCATTGGCCGAGGTAGATGAATTGCTAACCCAGATGCTTGCGAGGGTCTTGAATATCAAGATCGCCCCTTTATCATCTGGTACGCACCCCACGGTTTAAAACGATGCGGCACGCTGTATCGCTACGGTCTTCGATAAAGGTAAATTGACCGATTACAATCTTTCAGTTAAAAGAACCCCTCTACAAATAGCGCGCAAACGGTTCTTTTGCAGGGGGCTATAAATTCCAATCCAACTAACCGTGCAACCTAGAATCTGGGAACTGGCTCACCAGGAAGAATTGGCCGGGGTAGAGCAGCGCCTTCGGCAGGAGCTGAACGTTAGCCCGCTGGTTGCCAAGCTGCTTGCGCAACGAGGCGTGACGACCTTTGATGAGGCATACGCCTTTTTCCGCCCCTCGTTGGCCATGCTGCATGATCCCTACCAGCTGCGCGATATGGAGCGGGCAGTAATCCGACTGCAGGAGGCGATTCGGGAGGGAGAACCCATACTGGTGTATGGCGATTACGATGTGGACGGTACTACCTCCGTGGCCTTGGTGTACAGCTTTCTGCGCGACCTGGGCGTAGTCACAGACTATTACATCCCAGACCGTCAGCTGGAGGGCTATGGCATTTCAACGCGAGGCGTGCGCTATGCTGCGGAAAATGGTTTTCGGCTAGTGATTGCCCTAGACTGCGGGATTAAGGCGGTAGAGCAGATGGAACTCGCCACATCACTTGGGGTAGAGTTTATCATCTGCGACCACCATCTTCCCGGGGATGTCCTCCCACAGACGCTGGCGGTTATTGACCCAAAGCGGGCAGACTGCCCCTATCCCTTCAAGGAACTCTCTGGCTGTGGAGTAGGTTTTAAGCTCCTGCAAGCCTACGCCATGCGCGAGGGACTTCCGATGGAGAGCGTGTACCGCTACCTCGACCTGGTGGCAGTAAGCACGGCTGCCGATATTGTGCAGATGCGGGGAGAGAATCGCGTGCTAACCCACTTTGGACTCGAGCGGCTCAATAGCAGTCCTAGCCCTGGATTAGCTGCCCTTCGGCAAAAAGTAGGATTCCCCCAAGAACAGCCCCTCACGGCAACCGATGTGGTCTTCAAGCTTGCACCCCGCATCAATGCTGCAGGACGAATGGAGAATGGGGGCGGTGCTGTAGCTCTACTCGCGGCTCGCAACGGGCAGGAGGCGCTGCTGGCAGTAGAGCACCTCGACGCACGCAACCAACAGCGCCAGGTGGCTGACCAGCAGATTACCCGAGAGGCCATAAGCATGGTGGCTGCACAGCCTAACCCACAGCTTAGGAGGACCACGGTGGTATACAATCCGCTTTGGCACAAGGGGGTAGTAGGTATAGTAGCCAGTCGCCTAGTGGAAACCTACTACAAGCCCACCATAGTCCTCACAGGGAATGGCATGGATGTGAGCGGATCGGCACGGTCTGTGGAGGGGTTCAACCTCTATGCTGCCATAGAGCAATGCGCCGACCTTCTCAATGGGTTTGGCGGGCATCGGTATGCTGCAGGCCTCACTATGCCGCGCGCCAATGTGGAGCTTTTCGCCCAGAGATTCGAGGAGGCTGTGGCCAGCACTATCACAGAGGATCAGCTCTGCCCCAAAATACACATTGACGCAGATGTCGATCTCGAGGAACTGGATGATCGTTTTTTGCGAATCCTTGCGCAATTCGACCCCTACGGGCCTGATAACCCAATGCCAGTGTTCTCGATTCATGGCTTGCAACCAGATCCCTACGTTCGCCCCCTTGGGCAAAGTGGGCATCACATGCGCTTTGTAGCCCGGCAGAAGTCGCACGGAAGGGCCTTTCCTGCTGTAGCGTTCAACCTCGTGGAGTACGCCCAGGCTATCAGGTATCAGCCCTTCAGCATCTGCTGTACCGTGGAGAGCAACTACTACCGCGGGGTATCCACTTGGCAGCTGAATGTGAAGGATATACGGGTATAAAATGAGGCACGGTAGAAAAGGCGCATACCCCTATTGGGTATGCGCCTTTTCGGTATTCGGCGGGCAAGCTATCAAACGCTGTGGAGGCTCAGGTGCAGCTAGCCACGCACGGTTTTCACCGTATCATCCTCCAAACCGTTTTGGGTATCGCCTCCAGAGCCAAGCAGATCGAGAAGACGGACGTTGATGTAGTAGTTCGTATGCCCAATTTTCCGCTTGGTGAGCACTCCCTATCGTACAGCCTAAAGTGTCCATCGCTCGCATGGTGTTGAAGTAATCGTAAGCTACTTCTGAACATCGTTTTACAGGGAATTCTCTGCCTGCAAAGTTAGCAAAAGTTCCCTTAAGTGTACCCAAAATGGCGTTTTGGGGTACATATCCTGCTCGGCGTGTACCCAAAATGGCGAATTTGGGTACACGTTTTTTGTAATCAATTGATATGTATAAATTTACGAATCACACCGTGGGTTGAACTGCAAAATCTGCTTTTATAGGGGGCAGTGGCGCTCAATATTCTGCAATGGCCGATGTTCTTTCCCAGAGTTCCCGCCTACCGCTGGTAACCCGTATGGCAAGCGTAAAATTGCACTGGAAACGATTTTTGCTACCTTTGTCTGCTAATAGTTTACGTCTAGATGGAGCAGGGAGCAATAGAGCTACGGGGTGTCCGGGTGAATAATCTCAAGGATATCTCGCTAGACATCCCGAGAGGGAAGTTCGTAGTAGTCACAGGACTAAGCGGATCGGGGAAATCGAGTTTGGCGTTCGACACGCTTTACGCAGAGGGGCAGCGGCGCTATGTGCAGAGCCTGTCGGCCTACGCACGGCAATTTCTGGGACGCATGCCCAAGCCCGATGCCGATGCCATAACGGGAGTACCACCCGCCATAGTGATAGCCCAAAGGGTGAGCAATGCCAATCCACGGAGTACGGTGGGCACCACCTCGGAGATCTATGATTACCTCCGGCTCCTATACGCCCGCGCTGGGAAGATAATATCTCCAGTAAGCGGAAGCGAAGTTCGCCCGCAGACCGTGCAGGATGTGGTAGACTTCATAGCTACGCAGCAGGGTAAGCGGGTGATGCTCACCACCCCCATAGAGGCAAAGAATAAAAACGAGCGGCTGGTGATTCTAGAGCTACTGGCTCGTGAGGGCTACAGCCGCTTGCTGCTCGATAGGAAGGTGATACCCTTTACCGAGCCGGGGCAACGCCAATCGCTCTCGACCAAGAAGAATCTGAACCTGCTTATAGATCGCTTTGCCCCCACGGGCGATGCCGAGTTCCTAGCGCACTGCGCCGATTCGGTAGAAACGGCCTACCAGCAAGGCCGTGAGGAGTGCGATGTGTGGGTGGAGGGGGAGAATGGAGAGTGGGCCATCCACCATTTTACCATGCGCCTAGAGGCCGATGGGCTGGAGTTCCAGCAGCCAACACCAGCCCTCTTCAGCTACAATAGCCCGATAGGCGCCTGCCCAGAGTGCGAGGGCTACGGGAAAACCATAGGGATAGATGAGGCGCTTGTGATTCCAGACCAGAGCCGCTCGGTGTATGACGATGCTGTAGCGTGCTGGCGAGGCAAGGAGATGGGGAAAATACGCCAAGAATTCATAGCCAAGGCTGCGCCGTTAGGATTTCCCATCCATCGCCCCTACTATCAGCTTACGCCGCAGGAGAAGGATATGCTATGGAATGGCGCCCCGGGGCTATGGGGAATCAATGACTTCTTCAAGGAGGTGAGCAGCCAGTCGTACAAAATCCAGTACCGCGTACTGCAGGCTCGCTACAGCGGGAAAACCACCTGCGCCTCCTGCCATGGCACACGGCTCCGCATAGAGGCCACATGGATAAAGGTAGGGGGGAAGGGGATTAACGAGTTGGTAGAGATGCCCCTAGACCGCCTATTTGACTTCTTCCAGTCGCTAACCCTCGATACGCATGACCAGCAGGTAGCCGATAGGCTACTCTACGAAATACGCACTCGCCTGGCCTATCTGATAGCCGTGGGGTTGGGCTACCTCACGCTGAATCGGGCGGCGAATACCCTATCGGGCGGTGAAACGCAGCGCATCAACCTTGCCACTTCGCTCGGGAGTTCGCTGGTTGGCTCGCTCTACATTCTCGACGAGCCGAGCGTGGGCCTGCACTCTGTAGACACCGCGCGCCTGATTGCCATACTACAGCGTCTGCGCGACCTCGGCAATACGGTGGTGGTGGTGGAGCACGATGAGGAGATTATGCGGGCAGCCGACGTGCTGATCGACCTCGGGCCTGAGGCGGGCTCGCAGGGTGGGCATCTGGTATACACAGGGCCGGTAGAGGGTATAGCCCACTGCCCAGAGAGCCTTACGGGGCAGTACCTATTCGGCGATAGGCGGCAGCTGACCCCCATTAAGCGGCGCGCTGGCAACGACTGGGTGAAAATGCAGGGTATTTTTGTAAACAACCTGCAGAACGTAGATATCACCTTCCCGCTGCGGACGCTCACGGTGGTTACGGGTGTGAGTGGGTCAGGAAAATCGAGCTTGGTGCGTGAGGCCATTGTGCCAGGTGTGAGGGCCTACACTGAGGGGGGCAAGCCGGCACGCCAATACTACCACGAGCTGGAGCTACCCTTTGAGAAGCTCCACGGCGTGGAATTTGTAGACCAAAATCCATTGCAACGCTCACTACGCTCTACCCCAGTCACCTATATCAAAGCCTTTGACCCTATCCGCGAGCTGCTGGCCAAGCAACCCCTCGCGCAGACCCTGGGCATTACGGCGCTGCATTTCTCATTCAACTCCCCCGGGGGGCGTTGCGAGAACTGTGAGGGCACTGGTAGGGTACTGGTAGAGATGCAATTCATGGCCGATATTGAGGTGGAGTGCGAGGAGTGCCACGGCACACGCTACCAGCCCCAGATGCTCGACGTGACGTATCGGGGTAAGAATATCGATGCCATCCTAAAGATGACGGTGCACGACGCGGTAGCATTTTTCCGAGCCGACACGGAGAATCGGGAGGCACAGCGGGCCGCAGATCGGCTCGCGATACTCGACGATGTGGGATTGGGGTACGTGGCGCTGGGGCAGCCCACCAGCACGCTTAGCGGTGGCGAGGCGCAGCGGCTAAAGCTGGCCTCCTTCATTGCTGATATACCGCTCAACGCCTGGGTTCTCTTCGCGTTCGACGAGCCAACAACAGGACTGCACTTCCACGACATAGACTGCCTGATGCGGGCTTTCGATAGGCTGCTCGAACGGGGCCATTCGCTACTGATCATAGAGCACAACCTAGAGGTGATACGGCGAGCCGACTGGGTGATAGACATGGGCCCGGGGGGCGGGGAACACGGAGGGAAAGTGGTGGTACAGGGTACGCCCGAGCAGGTAATGGCCTGCGAGGCAAGCGCAACGGGTAGGGCGCTAAGGGGAAAATAAAGGGGGCTTGAGCACAGACCTCTACGTGGTATTGACGCTCCAAGAGGAGGAGGACACTCGCTACGCTCGGCGCCTCCCCTACCAAGATCGTATAGGGGCTTGGCGCACCAGGCAATAGGGGTGCAGCAGTTCCTTTACCCAAGGGTAAATTCTCTGGATTACAGCATTCAAACATCGTCATGCTTCCCAGCGAGACCTTTGTATAACCCACTTAAACGATACTGCACGCTGCAGAGCTACGGTCTTCAATAAATGTAAGTGATTGATTAAAACCCTTTATTTTCACATGAAGGGTAACGGTACACCTCTGCAGATGGAACGCACGCAAGCTTTTTGCAGGGGGCTTAACGCATGAATTTATGGATTCAGCGGGCAACAGCTCCTGCCCCCTCTTCATCTCTCTCCCTCTCCTTGCAGACATTCTCCAGGTCTCCAAGCGCACCGCGGAGCTATGGGCAGAAAAGGGAAAGTACGCCCCTGTGGCGGGCACGGATGGCGCTATCCTTTTCCCCACATGCACCCTGGTATCGATACCCGAAATACGGGAGATGATGGGGGAGGGCTGGGAGGAGGAGATGGGCACACTTCCCGTAAGAGAATACACCTCGGTAGAGCTGTTCAGCGGTGCGGGGGGATTGGCACTCGGACTTGAAAAGGCGGGCTTCACCCATGCGCTGCTGAATGAGGTGGACGAGATGGCCCGTAGAACCCTGCAACTGAATAGACCGCACTGGCCTGTGAAAGCGGGCGATGTGCATGGGCTGGACTTCAGGCATCTGCGAGGAAAGGTGGATCTACTCGCCGGGGGATTCCCGTGCCAACCCTTCTCATACGCAGGCAAGCAGGGCGGATTCGGCGATACAAGGGGTACGCTATTCTTTGAGCTTGCCCGCGCTGTGGCGGAGATCCGACCACGGGCGCTTTTGGCTGAGAACGTCCGCGGGCTAGCTGCGCACGATGCCGGGAGAACATTGGCCACCATACGGAGCGAGATTGACAAGCTAGGCTACACGCTAGTAGAGCCTCGGGTGCTGCAAGCATTACTCTACCGCGTACCGCAAAAGCGGGAGCGGCTCATCCTCATCGCCATAAGGAATGACCTTGCGCCACGAGCGCAGTTCCATTGGCCCACGCCCTACCACAGAGCCCTCACCATGCGCGATGCGCTATATGCCGGGGAGCTTTACCCTACAGATGCCCCGGCGTCGCCCGGAGTGGGCTATAATGCGCGCAAGGCTGCGGTGCTAGCACAGGTCCCCATGGGCGGCTATTGGCGAGATTTACCAGTAGCTGTGCAGCAGGAATACCTAGGGACGAGCTATAGCCGACCCGGCGGGAAAACCGGGATGGCACGGCGGCTGTCACTCGATGAGCCGAGCCTAACCCTGGTGTGTGCGCCCGCGCAGAAGCAGACCGAACGTTGCCACCCCACGGAAACCCGACCTCTCACGGTGCGCGAGTACGCAAGGGTGCAGACTTTCCCAGACGAATGGCAATTCTGCGGTTCGCTAGCCTCGCAGTACAAGCAGGTGGGCAATGCGGTACCCGTGAACCTCGCGTGGGCTGTGGGCAGGGCGATAGTGAGACTGCTGAATGGGTTGGAATAAAAGGGGCCAACGACGACCTTGATGTGAGGGAACTCGCTTGGGATACTAGGCTCTTAACGATAGAAGCCCCCGCTCGGCCTATTAACGGCCTTCCCCCAGACCTTCCCCGTACCAACGCCGTACCTCCTCTAGTGCATGTTCGGATTTCGTTACGAAATCCGAGGATGAAGCGGCCCTGGTACGGCGATGGTACGCCGATGGTCTGGGGATGGTGGCTTATTCTCCTGTAGGGGACGGGCAGAAGAGCCTGAGGGCAGGGCATTGGTTCTTGCAGAGGTCGCAGAATCATCAGCAGAATCCTCGACGGGTGGTCTCGCCAGAAATTTTCGTACCTTTGCCGCAGTAAAACGGTACGATGAAGAACGAGATAGAGCATATGCCTACCGCTGCGCCCCTCAGGCTCTACACCGAGGCTCTGGAAAAACGCTACAAGAGCCGGACGGTGGTAAATGGCGTGAGCGTAGAGGTTCGGCAGGGCGAAATCGTAGGGCTACTCGGGCCCAATGGGGCTGGGAAAACCACGACCTTCTACATGATCGTGGGGCTTATAGTTCCAAACAGCGGGCGGATATACCTAGAGGGGACAGATATCACCCGCGAGCCCGTTTATCGGCGTGCGCAGCGGGGGGTTGGCTATCTCGCGCAGGAGGCTAGCGTGTTCAGAAAGCTGAGCGTGGAGGACAACATCAGGGCTGTGCTGGAGATGACGAAATTCCCCAAGCAATACCAGCGCGAGAAGACCGAGAGCCTGCTGGAAGAGTTCGGGCTACAGCACATCCGCAAGAGCCTGGGGATACAGCTCTCGGGCGGGGAGCGTCGACGCACAGAAATTGCACGGGCGCTGGCTCTCAACCCCAAATTCATCCTACTCGACGAACCATTCGCAGGGGTGGATCCCATCGCGGTAGAAGATATCCAGCGGATTGTGGCGCATCTTAAGGATCGCAATATCGGGATCCTGATAACGGACCACAATGTGCATGAGACGCTGAGCATCACAGATAGGGCATACCTGCTCTTTGACGGCAGTATCCTGAAGGCGGGTAGCGCGCAGGAACTTGCCGACGACCCCGAGGTTCGGAGGGTCTACCTTGGCGAGAATTTTGTACTGCACCCCAAGGGGCTGGAGGAAAAGGCCGCAGCCGCAACCACTGAAAATCTTCGACTACCTCAAGATATCCCCAATGCCTAATTCCACACAGCAGGAATAACGACTATAGAAAAAATGCAAACCATTGAGCTGAAAGCCACGCAGTCGACCCCTTACGTGCTGCTAAATAACGATGGTAGGCTCTACCTACGAGGACGCTCTTACATGGAGGATGCGGAGCAGTTCTACCATCCGATTCTAGACTGGGTGAGTACCTTCCTGCAGAGTGTGCCAGCTAAAGCCTCTCTAACCTTGGAGATAGAGCATTTCAACTCGCGGTCGGTACGGCAGCTACTCCGCCTGCTCTCCCTGCTCGACGACTACGCCCACCTGCATCCCGGAGCCTGCACGGTGGTGTGGGAATGGGTGAAAGGCAATGAGGATCAACTCACCGATGGGCAGATGTTCCAGGAAATGCTCCCAGAGCTTAGAATCCAGATGCGCGAACGCGAGAATCCCAGCGAGGAGGGGCAGAGTATGAATTCGATCAACGGCTCGGCAGGGCGACCTGAGGAAGAGGGCTAGGCATGCAGACGCTTGCAAAATCACCGTCGCACTCCCCTTGGGGCGTGGTTCTCCGCGTAGTGCTCCTGCTCGCGATGGCGGGCGGTGTGGGCGCGCTACTGCTGCAGCATAACGTAAATCCCTCTATGGCGCAGGTGGGTAACTCACCGTTGCCCGAGCACTGTGGCCAACCTTACTGTCCAGACACTGTGTGGTTTGCCGGGGAGCGTGTTCCGCTGGAGCTGGTAGATGTTCGCGAGAGCCTCGACTGGGAACTGTGCGTAGCGGCCAACTGGCATAGCCATATCCTGCTGATGCTAAAGCGTTCGGCCCGCATATTCCCGGTAATAGAACCTCTGCTACGCGCACAGGGGATACCTGATGATTTCAAATACCTAGCTGCTGCCGAGAGTTCCTTAAACCCTCGGGCGACCTCCCCGGCAAAGGCTGTGGGAACATGGCAAATACTTGAGGGGACGGCACGAGACTACGGCCTGGTGGTAAATTCGGATGTGGATGAACGCTACCACCTGGAGAAATCGACCCTGGCAGTGTGCAACTACCTAAAGAAAAGCCGCATGGCGCACGGTAGCTGGA
This sequence comes from Candidatus [Bacteroides] periocalifornicus, assembly GCA_001421095.1. Lineage (GTDB taxonomy): Bacteria > Bacteroidota > Bacteroidia > Bacteroidales > CAJPTX01 > Bacteroides_D > Bacteroides_D periocalifornicus. The sequence continues at coordinate 27,951 of LIIK01000015.1, forward strand.
CTATGGCTGCCGCGGCCTACAATATAGGGCATGGTGGTGCCGGGCGGCAGATGGCTCAGCAGGCGCAGCAGAGCTACTATGACCTCTACCTGAATGTGGAGACCGGGCGATACGTGTTCCGCATCATAGCCCTTAAGCTGATAATGGAGCACCCAGAGCGGTACGGTTTCTACCTTCATGAGGGGGACAAGTACCAGCCGTTGCCAAGCCAGGAGATTGTGGTAGATTCTACGATAAATGACCTCTCGAGCTGGGCGCAACGCCAAGGAACAAACTTCAAGATGGTGAAATGGCTGAACCCTTGGCTCCGGAGCTCCAGCCTGCATATAGACAGCGGGCGTACCTATCGGGTAAAAATCCTCACGCTCCAGGAGAGAAGCGCAGCACACGCAGCAGGCAAGAAGTGAAACTGCAGCAGCCTCCCCCGATTTCTGCGAAAGCTCCTTCTTACTAGCCTACACTTTGATATCCCTCACAAGCATACAAATTGGATAGGATGGCTGAAGAGTTCGATGTGAACAGTATCCTTGGCACGATACCCACGCCAAAGGTCCTGCAGGCCGATCTGCCTCTAACCGATAGCCATGTGGTGGTAGAAGGGGCTCGGGTTCACAATCTTAAGAACATCTCGCTGGCAATCCCTCGCCACGCGCTCACGGTGGTCACCGGGCTGAGCGGGAGCGGGAAGTCGAGCCTTGCTTTCGATGTAATCTACGCCGAGGGGCAGCGTCGCTACATGGAGACGCTCAGCGGCTACGCTCGGCAATTCATCGGGACGCTGGAAAAACCCGACGTAGATTACGTGGGAGGCTTAGCCCCGGTAATCGCCATAGAGCAGCGCACCACGGGGAGAAACCGCCGCTCTACCGTGGGGACAATCACAGAGATCTACGATTTCCTCAGGCTACTCTACGCGAAGGTGGGCATTGCCTACTCCCCTGCCACTGGCAAGCCGCTACAGCAGCACTCCGATGAGGAGATCGCCCAGCTGATAATGCAGCGATTCAGCGGGAAAACAATAGCGCTCTGCGCACCGCTTGTCCGGGGGCGTAAAGGGGAATACGACGCCCTCTTCAAGAGCTGGGCTCGTAAGGGGTTCGTCCTAATGAGGATTGACGGCGCGATGCGGGAGATTACCCCCGGGATGAAGCTGAATCGCTACAACACGCACACCATAGAATTGGTAGTGGACCGGCTACAGGTGGACATGGAGGAGCGGGATCGGCTCGGCGAATCCATCAAGCAGGCAATGAACCTCGGCGAGGGGGCTCTGCTGGTGGTGGTGCTCGGTGAAAATGGCGATACAGCCTACTTCAGCCGAAAGCTCATGTGCCCAGAGTCTGGGTTTGCGCTAGATTCTCCAGAAACCCACACGTTCTCTTTCAACTCCCCCTACGGCTACTGCCCATTTTGCTACGGATTGGGCTATCAGGATGTTTTTGCCCCAGAGAGCGTGCTGGTGAATAGGAACGCCTCGCTACTGAAGGGGGGGCTAAAGCTACCGCTCTCTGACAAGGGGGATGCAAAGGATGTGCTCTCGATCCTAGAGGCCTACATGCGAAAGGTAGGAGTGAAGAACGAGGAGAAGATCAAGGATATCGACCCAGAGAAACTCCAGCTCCTGCTGTGGGGTGAGCCCGGTGCCAATGAGGATACTACGCCATTCACATTCAAGCAGTCCAAAGGAGCATTTATGGGCTTGCTCCCGATGCTCTACTGGATGTACTTATATGGGTACCCTGTAGAAGAGGAGAGCCTCGATAATATCCAGAGCATAGAGTGCCCGCATTGCCACGGTACGCGGCTGAAACCAGAGGCCTTAGCGTTCAAAGTGGCAGGGCTCAATATAGGCGAGGCGTCGGCACTGCCACTCGACCGATTCTACGAGTGGGCGGTGGGGATAACCGGCCAGCTCTCAGGCTCGGCATTGGCTGTAGCCTCCGAGGTCTGCAAGGAGATAGTGGTGCGTACCCAGTTTCTCCTCGAGGTTGGGCTGGAGTACCTATCGCTTAGCCGAGCTGCCGACAGCCTCTCGGGAGGAGAGAGCCAACGTATCAGGCTGGCCACCCAAATAGGCACCAAGCTTGTAAACGTTCTCTACATCCTCGATGAGCCTAGCATTGGCCTGCACCCTCGCGATAATGTGAAATTGATAGAATCGCTCAAGAAACTTCGGGATATCGGCAATACGGTGGTGGTGGTAGAGCATGACGAGGAGATGATGCGTGCCGCCGACCACCTTGTAGACCTTGGCCCTGGTGCTGGGAGGAATGGCGGTAATATAGTGGCGCAAGGTTCTATAGACCAAATACTCAAAAGCCATTCGCTCACGGCCAAATACCTGAATGGTGAGCAGGCAATAGCGATTCCCTCTACTAGGCGGAAAGGGAATGGAAGCAAGCTCGTGCTAAAAGGGGCCAGTGGCAACAACCTGAAGAACGTTACCCTCACTCTCCCGTTGGGTACATTCATCTGTATCACAGGCGTATCGGGGAGCGGGAAATCCTCACTCATCAATGGGACTCTGCAACCACTGCTCAGCAAGCACCTCTACCGTTCTTTTGCCGAGCCCCTACCCTACCAATCGATAGAGGGACTGGAGAATATCGACAAGGTGATAGAGGTTGACCAGAGTCCCCTAGGACGCACACCCCGCTCTAACCCTGCTACCTACACCAACCTGTTTACAGACATCCGAAGCCTCTTTGCAGAGACCCCAGAGTCCAAAATTCGGGGCTACAAGCCCGGGCGCTTCTCGTTCAACGTGAAGGGTGGACGTTGCGAGCACTGCAAGGGCGCGGGCGTAGAGGTGATAGAGATGAACTTCCTCCCCGACGTGCACGTGGTATGCAGCCAGTGCCGCGGGCAGCGATACAACCGCGAGACGCTGGCTGTGCGCTACAAGGGGAAAAACATCAACGATGTGCTGGAGATGACGGTGAATATGGCCGCCGAGTTCTTCGAGCACCACCCTAAAATCCACCGAAAGCTCGAGGCTATCCAGTCTGTGGGTATGGGTTACATCAAGCTCGGGCAACCCTGCACCACCCTCTCTGGCGGTGAGAGCCAACGGGTAAAATTGGCCACCGAGCTCTGCAAGCGGGCCTCGGGCAAAACCATCTACATCCTCGACGAACCCACTACGGGCCTCCACTTTGAGGACATCCGCCTCCTTCTGCAGGTACTCCACGCCCTGGTGGATAAAGGCAATACCGTGGTGGTGATAGAGCATAACCTCGACGTGGTGAAGACCGCCGATTACATAGTAGACCTCGGGCCTGAGAGCGGTGAAAAGGGCGGAATGATCATAGCCCAGGGAACTCCCGAAAAGCTGGTATCCAATGGTATAGGCTATACGGCAGAGTACCTAGGCGAGGTGCTCGGGAAATAGGGGCCGCGCTTTTGGCTAAGCCAAGAGATTAAAAACGGCAAATATGGAATAGGCGTACTGCCCTACGCCACCAGTCAATAATCTCTCGCAAAAGCTGGCTCAGAATGACCTTCGGGCCAGCTTTTTTGTATACCTTTGCCGCCGTGATAACCCAAATTATCTGGAGAATGGTAAGGCAAATTCTATTCACACTCTTCTTGGGGGGCATTGTTCTGCTCAGCCCCTACGGATTAAAAGCCCAAACGGCTACCCAAATAGAGGGCGATTACTCTCTCGTCTCGGGGAGTTCGTTTGATTTCAAAGGAAACTCTCTGGAGGAGATCTTCAAGGAAGTCTCGGTCAATGAAATCGACGAGCTCGACATCAAAGGGCAATTATCTGAAGCGGACCTTGGCTGGTTCAAGGAGCACAGAAAATCTTTCATTTCGCTGCAATCGCTTGGGATTAGGGATGCAACTACACCTATCCCCGCCGAGTGCTTTGCAGGGCTCCCGCTCCTTCGCGATGTTGCCTTGCACAAATCTACAGCGCTAGGGACTATGGCTTTCTACGACTGCCCGTCGCTTGAATATGTTACGGTCCCGAAAGTTACCAGCCTTGGCGAGTGGTCCTTGGCTAATTGTCCCGCCCTCCAAATAGCCGCTTTCCCTGAATTGGAGAGCATTGCAGACTACGCCTTTGCTGGCTGCGAGCAACTCAACCTTTTGCTAGGAATCACTCCCCCCTCTAGCGTAAGTGCTAAGGCGTTTGACTATTGCCCATCTGCGCGCTATCTCTTGCTTGGCAATAGCAATATGTCCATGTCGAATGAAGAGCTTCAACATGCGTGGGATGCGTATGACCAAGCTGCGGGTGGGGCGAACTGGCAAGGTTTCAGCTATCGTAATCTATATCTGCTGAATAATAGCACTGAGTACGCTGGTATAGGACAGCTAACGATGCATGAGCCCGGTTCGGAGGTGCGGCTTGCTGTGGAGCCTGGCTACCACATGGAGGGCTTTGTTTGGTATGAGGGGACGAGAGAGCATCCTATTGGGCTTGCGCATCCTCTGGAGCTGCAAGATAGCGTGTATACCTTTAAAATGCCCCAGGCCAATATCTGGCTAGAGGGTCGGAGAACCCCTAACCAGTATGAAGTAGAGTTCGATGCGAACGGCGGGGAGGGGTACATGCATGGTCAAGAGTTGACCTATGATAAGCCGGCACACCTATCTGCGTGCGCATACACCCGAACCGATTACGCGTTTATCGGCTGGGCCCTTGAGCCAAATGCTCCAAAAGCGACCTACGACAATGTGCAAATGGTGAGCAACCTTACTCCAAAGTCAGGGGCTCAGATTACCCTCTACGCCATTTGGAAACCGCAAAACGAACTCAAGGAATTCTCCGTAACATATGGCGAAAAAGGGGCAACCGGTGGGAAACTTTCTGTAAAGACGGAAAGCGCCGCTGTGGCAGCAGGCGACAAAGTAGCAGAGGGACAACTTATCACAACGAGCATTGAGATTGATTCTCATACCAGCCTCAGATGCGCACGGCTAGTGGCCACCATGGGCGATAAATCGATCCTTCTTAACGTTGGCGATTGGCTGGCGGTAACCGACGATGTGAATCTTACAGCGACCTTTGTTTCTGGAGCTTATAGTGATAAGGCGGTTCTTCACTACAAGAAGGCTGTACACGGAGGACGTATTGAGATCACAGCCGACGGATTCCCAATTGCCGAGGACGATGCGGTGGAACAGGCTACGGCTATCGATATCAAGCTTATCCCCGACAATAGGTATAAACCTCGCGCGATTATTATCAACGGTTTGGGCGTGGAAGGAGGTGTATTTAGGTACACCGTTCGAGGCACAACACACATCGCCTACTGCTTCGAGAGAATCGAATCGCAGAAACCCGATCCGAATCTCACCCCCGTTGGACAGTTACTCTCCACCGCCCAGGTTGTGCCTAATCCCTTTGGCGACCTGCTCACCGTGGAGAACGCTGCCGATGTGCTTGGGTATCAACTCCTGAATCTACAGGGCATGGTGGTGGCCAGCGGCACGCATAGCGGCAGCCAACGACTCCAGATTGCCACCGAGAGCCTCCCCGCTGGATTCTACCTCCTGGTGCTCCAGTCCGCCGAAGGTTCTACCACTCTCAGGGCAGTAAAGCGATAGCCCTATTTGCTGTCGAACTGAAATCTTCCCCACAAGCTGGCTCAGAATGACCTCCGAGCCAGCTTTTTTGTATACCTTTGCCGCCGTTTACTAATCTAAAAAGGGAAATGAAAAGGAATATAGCTAAACGCATCCTCCTGCCCATCGCCGTTGGGCTTGCCGCCATCATGGGCACGAATAGCGCGGGCGCGCAGGGTAGCCCACAGCTGAAAATTAGGTATCGACTACTAGAGCACCAGTCAGATACAAGAATCATGGTTTCTACAGTAGAGGAGGGGCTCAAGGATATACAGCTCAATCTAATACACTCTCTTGCCTTCGAGGAAGGACAACTCTCAGAATCCGATTTCGCCTGGCTGAAATCCAAAAAGGATGAATTCCTATCGCTCTATTGGTTAACGATAGAGGACTCCTCCACTCCCATCCCAGCAGAGTGCTTTTCTGGACTTCTACAGCTAAATCATGTATTGGTGGAGATGGTTACGAGCATTGGTAAACGCGCTTTTAGCAATTGCCCCAACTTGAGTGACTTATATGCCCTTAAGGTTCAAACGTTAGGTGAAGGATGCCTAAGCAACTGCCCCCTTCTCAGACAGGTGGTGATACCTGCCGTGGAAAATATTCCTGACAGTGCCTTTACTAACGATGGTAGCCTCTCGATCCTCCGACTCTCAATGCCTCCTAGCGTATCCCCAAATGCCTTCGAGGGATGCCCTACACCCCGCTACATTCCTCTAAATGACTCTAAGCCCCTGCTGGATGCGTACGATAAATCGGCTAACAATGGCCTTTGGCATGGGTGGACCTACAGAGATGTTTACTTCGTGATAGATGAAACAGAGACCCTTCCCTATACCACAATGGTGCAAGTCGCCGGGAAACAAGTCAAGATCCCTATCAGAGAGGGATACCATGTAGAGAATTTCAAGTGGTATAAAAATGACGAGGAAGTTCCTGGCGAAGTAGGCTATCCACTGCCTCTTCTGGAAAACAGCTACTACTCATTTACCATGCCTAACGGTAATGTACGGACAAAAGGCGATGTATCGAAGAATCTCAACCAGCTAGAATTCAATCCAAACGGTGGTTTGGGCAATATGGACCGCGCAGAATACGCGGGTGGTAGAGGTACAACGAATCTTCCTAAATGCACCTTTACTCGGGCAGGCTACACCTTCATCGGTTGGGCTACCGCTACTGGAGCTACCGAAGTAACCTATACTGACCAGCAATCCATACCAAGGATACGCTGTAAGCACGGCGTAACCGTAACCCTCTACGCCGTCTGGAAGAAGACCGAAGAGCTTAAGGAATTCACCATTACCCACCAGGTAAAAGGGGAAGGGGGCGACCTCGCTGTAGAAAAAGCCGACGGGACGGTTGTCGCATCGGGCGATAAGCTCCCAGAGGGTACTATTATACGAGTACGCCCTACGCCCACTGTGCCTGACCACGAACTCAAATGGCTGACCTGCACAGCCGAAGGGAAAACCTCAGAGCTGCTCGTCGATGAGTGGTATGCCGTAAAGAGCGACATGCAGATTACCGCCACCTTTGCTGAGAGCAAGCAGCACGTAAGAATCTGGTATGAGGATTCTGTACCTGGTGGTCGCATAGAGGTTACCGCAGAGGGTTTCCTCATAGAAGATGACCGCAGCAGCCTCGATGAGGGTACAACTATAGAGCTGACCCTCAAACCTAGCGAGGGCTATAGGTCAAGGGCCATCGTCATCTCTGGGGAACTCGTCCCGCTCACAGGCAACAAGGCGACCTACACCCTCAAGGGGCATGTGGCCGAGATCTTCTACTGCTTCGATAGAATCCCCACGTCCAAGCCCAAACCGCAGCCAGACCCGAATCCTACGACTACCCTACTCACCACCGCCCAGGTGGTGCCCAATCCCTTTGGCGATCTGCTCACCGTGGAGAACGCTGCCGATGTGCTCGGGTACCAACTCCTGAATCTGCAGGGCATGGTGGTGGCCCACGGCACGCATAGCGGTAGCCAACGACTCCAGATTGCCACCGAGAGCCTACCCACAGGGTTCTACCTCCTGGTACTCCAGTCCGCCGAGGGTTCTACCACTCTCCGGGCAGTAAAGCGGTAGCCCCACACCAATTGAGCTACCCACTAGGGAGGAATCAAACCTGCTGGCTTAGATTTAGGTCAGGAATAGAGCGGTTCGAATGACCTTCGAGCCGCTTTTTTAGTTACCTTTGCGCTAGCATTTTACGACATAACTACTCAGCATCATGCGCGACCTTCCCACGAAGTATGAACCTCAGGCTATAGAGGCCTATTGGTATGATTACTGGCTGAAACATAACCTCTTCCACAGTGAACCCGATAGCCGTACCCCTTATACTATCGTAATCCCCCCACCCAATGTAACGGGCATCCTCCACATGGGGCACATGCTCAACAACACCATTCAGGATGTGCTGGTTCGCCGTGCGCGCATGCGGGGTTTCAACGCCTGCTGGGTGCCCGGTACAGACCACGCCTCCATAGCCACAGAGGCCAAAGTGGTGGCCAAGCTCAAGGAGGAGGGCATCGATAAGCATTCGCTTACCCGAGAGCAATTCCTGCAGCACGCTTGGGAGTGGAAGGAGAAGCACGGGGGCATTATCCTCAAGCAACTCCGCCGCTTGGGCGCATCGTGCGACTGGCAACGCACGGCCTTCACCATGGATGAGGTGTGCAGCGAGAGCGTGATCAAAGTATTCGTAGACCTCTACAATAAGGGATTCATCTACAAGGGGGTGCGCATGGTGAACTGGGACTGCCAGGCGCGCACTGCCGTTAGCGATGAGGAGGTCGTCCACAGGGAAGAACCCGGCAAGTTCTACTACATTCGCTACCGATTCGCCTCGGGCGATGGCCATCTACTCATTGCCACTACCCGCCCCGAGACCATAATGGGCGATGTGGCCGTGTGCGTGAATCCGCACGACACCCGTTACACCCATCTCCACGGCAAGCGTGTGATAGTCCCGCTAGTGAACCGTGAAGTCCCCATAATCACAGACGAGGCGGTAGACATGTCGCTCGGCACCGGGGTACTCAAAATCACCCCTGCCCATGCCGTAGACGACTATGTGATTGGGCAGAAGTACGGCCTCGAATCCATCGACGTCTTCAACCCAGACGGCACCATAGCCCCCGCCGGGCAGGTATACGTAGGCAAGGATCGCTTCGAAGCCCGCACCCTTGCTGTGAAAGATCTCTACGCACAAGGGCTGGTGGAGAAGGAAGAATCCATAGTACACAGCCTCGGCTACAGCGAGCGAACCAACTCGGTAATAGAACCCAAGCTCTCCATGCAGTGGTTTCTGAAAATGGAGCAGCTCGCCGCCCCAGCCCTCAAGGCAGTGCTAGACGAAGAGGTAAAGCTCATTCCCCAGAAATTTGTCAATACTTATCGCCACTGGATGGAGAATGTGCGTGATTGGTGCCTGAGCCGCCAGCTCTGGTGGGGGCATCGCATACCCGCATGGTACACCCAGGATGGGAAGGTTGTAGTGGCCGAAAATGAAGAACTCGCAATAGAAAAAGCCCGCGAGCTTACAGGGAATCCTAGCCTCACAGTAGCCGACCTACGCCAAGACGAGGATGTGCTCGACACCTGGTTCAGCTCCTGGCTCTGGCCCATAGAGCTATTCGACGGTATTCGGCATCCACACAATCCTGAAATAGAGTATTATTACCCCACGAACGATCTGGTTACCGCCCCCGAGATCCTCTTCTTCTGGGTAGCTCGGATGATCATTGCGGGCTACGAGTACCGCCATGCGCGCCCGTTCAACCACGTTTACCTTACGGGGATAGTGCGCGATCAGCAACGGCGTAAAATGAGCAAATCCCTCGGCAACAGTCCCGATCCCATAGCCCTCATGGATAAGTACGGTGCCGATGGTGTACGTATGGGCATGCTGCTGTGCTCTAACGCCGGAAACGACCTCCTGTTCGAGGAATCGCTCACAGAGCAAGGGCGGAACTTCTGCAATAAAGTATGGAATGCCTTTCGCCTAGTACAGGGTTGGACTGCAGATCCCAAGCTCGAGCAATCTGAGCCTACTGGCTACGCGGTTGCGCTCTTCACCGCCCGGCTCAACGAGGCTTTAGTGGCTATTGATCGGCACTTTGAGGAGTACCGTATCTCCGAGGCGCTGCTGGAGGCCTACCGTCTATTCTGGGACGATTTCTCTGGCTGGCTGCTAGAGATGGTGAAACCAACCGATGGCAAGCGCATCGACCAGGCTACGCTCTCCCAAATCCAAGAGCTGTTCGATAGGCAGCTGGCCGTGCTACACCCCTTTATGCCCTTCATCACCGAGGAGCTGTGGCATCACCTGGGCAATGGGCGAGAAACCAAGAGCCTAATGGTGAGCGATATGCCCAAGGCGGGACTTGCCGATCCAGCACTGCTCGCTGAATTTGAAGCGCTTAAAAACGTAGTGGGCAATATTCGCAGCCTCCGGCAGAGCAAGGGCCTTTCGCCCAAAGAGCCGCTCAATCTTCTCTATCGGGGTGAACTGCCCCTTTCTCCAGCCAGCCTCATCCTGGCGCAGCGGCTGTCCAATGTGGGCAATGCCACGCCCTGCCAAGAAGCCCCAGCGCAAGCAGCTCCCTTCATCACGGGAGGCTGTGAGTTTTTCATACCCCTCGAAGGGCTTATGGCGGCAGACGAAGCTAAGGCCAAAGTGCTGAAAGAGCTAGAGTACGCTGAAGGATTCCGTAACCTCACCCTCAAGAAGCTCGGCAATGAGCGGTTCATGAGCAATGCCCCCTCATCAGTGGTGGAAGCCGAACGGAAAAAGCTTGCCGATGCAGAGGCCAAAATAGAAGCGCTCAAGAAGCAGCTCGGCGAAGCTTAGCAACAGCAGAGCCTCGTCCAGATAAGTTTTGCAGCGGTCTTGCCGCATAAAAGAAAGTAGCCAGGTGGGCATCCACCTGGCTACTTCTTTATACGGGGCTACCGCCCAAATTTATTGCCCATTGCCAAAGTCCACATCCACACGCTTGTTGGCATCCTCGTCTGCCTTGAAGGGGGCCTTACGGTCGAAGCCGAACATCCCTGCAAAGATATTCTGAGGGAAACGGCGCACGTAGGTGTTGTAGTCTTGCACCCGATCATTGTATACTCGGCGTTCCTGTGAGATCCGATTTTCAGTACCCGCTAGCTCGGCGAGCAAGTCCTGGAATTGCTGTGTAGTTTTGAGGTCTGGGTAACGTTCTACCGATACTAGGAGGCGGGATAGCGAGCTGCTTAGGGCGCTCTGAGCCTCTTGGAATTGCCGCAGATTCTCCTCGTTGAGCTGGCTGGCATCTATGCTCACGCTAGTAGCCTTGGCGCGCGCCTCTATCACCCCGGTGAGCGTGCTCTGCTCGAAGTTCGCCGAGCCCTTTATCGTTCCTACCAGCGTGGGTATCAGATCGGCCCTACGTTGGTAGGCGCCCTCCACATTGGCCCATTGGGCGGTTACCTGCTCCTCCAGCCTCACCATTTTGTTGTAGCTGCTGCAGCCCTTTACGCCGAGTAGCACCACCAGTAGCACTACTATGGCGAGTACCCATACGAAACCTTTAGTCATCGTTATGTCTTTTGATTGGGTTGATCTCCGAGGGTATTTAGCGTCCATCCGTCCGACACCGTTACTTTTTCCGTCCGAACAGGAATTTCCAGTTGAAAATCAGCATGTAGGCTATCCCCACCGTAATAGCCGCATCGGCAAGGTTGAATATCGGCTGGAAGAACACGAGAGGAGACCCTCCGATACCAGGCATCCAGCTTGGCCATACGGTATCTACAATGGGGGCGTAGATCATATCCACCACCTTGCCGTAGAAGAGCGGGGCGTATCCCCCCCCAGCCGGTAGGAATTGGGCCACGGGTTGCACGAGTTCCTCGCCAGCCATCACCAGCCCCTCGCTGCTACTGAAGATCACACCGTAGAACGTGCCATCGATAATGTTTCCCAGCGCCCCCGCGATCACGATGGTGAGCCCTACGGCCATGCGCCTTGGGGCTACCCCCTTCCGAAGAATCCGTACCAGCAGGTAGATCATAGCACCTACCGCGGCTATCCGGAATAGGCTCAGCAGCAGCTTACCCACGGTGCTCCCGGGCTGCATCCCGAAGGCTATACCATTGTTCTCGGTGAAGTGCAGGCGAAGCCAGTGGCCGATAAGCGCCACCTCTTCGCCTAACGTGAAATGCGTTTTCACCCAGAACTTCAGGGTCTGGTCGGCCACTAGGATCAGCACTCCCAGCAGGACGAGCAGCCAGACGAACCGGCTATCGGCTCCCGTTGCTGTATTCCTAGCCATTCTGCCGATTCTTGGCCTCAATGCTCAGGGTAGCGTGGGGAACCGCCCGCAGCCGTTCTTTGGGGATCAGCTTCCCAGTTTCACGGCAGATGCCGTAGGTCTTGTTGTCTATCCGCTTTAGCGCCTCTTCTAGGTGCTGGATGAATTTCTGCTGCCGGTGGGCTAGGCGGCTCGACTCCTCGAGAGATAGCGTCATAGCCCCCTCGTCAAGCAGTTTTAGCGTGGGCGAGGTATCCTGTGTCCCATTGCCATCCTCCAACGAGAGGGAGCGGCGTAGCTCTTCATACTCGGTGCGTGCGAGCTCTAGTTTCTCGAGGATTATCTGCCGGAATTCCTCCAGCTCCTCGTCAGTATAGCGCGTCTTTTCCATGATGTCGTGCCTTAGAGCGGCGTCGGTTTAGTTACTAGATGTTGGTTAGTTGAACGCGTTGTGTTTTTAAGCGTCAGGCTGTAATTGGTGTCCGTCGGCTGGTGGATGCTAACTGTGGTAACCCTAGATGATTTTAGCGATCCTTTCAATTCTTCGTAGAGGTCGTATTAACCCGTGCAAGCCCGATAAGCAGATTGCTGTAGGGGGCATCTAGCTCTACCTCCACCGAGGGCGTTTGGGGCGGGAGAACCGACACGAAGTGGGCATCCACCGCGAGCGTTTGTGTCGATATGTACTCTTGCTGCTGCTTGAGTGCGGCCTGCGTTTCGCTACTCCCCGTAGCCATGAAGAGCTCTATCCTGTCGGTAACCTCCAGCCCAGACTCCTTGCGGAGGTTCTGCACCCTATTTACCACCTCGCGAGCTACCCCTTCCTCACGTAGTGCATCGGTCAGGGTTACATCCAGCGCCACTGTGAGTTCCCCGTCTGAGGCCACCTCCCAGCCCGGGATGTCGTCTGATACGATTTCCACCTCTGCCAGCTGCACAGTAGCCTTAGTATCCCCAAGGTTCACGGTAAGCTCACCCTGCCGTTCGAATTGCACGATCTCGTTCTGCTTTAGCCCGTCAAGCACTGCCGCCAATGCTTTCATCTGCGCACCAAAGCGTGGCCCTAGCACCTTGAAGTTGGGTTTCACCCGCTTTACTATTACGGTGTTATCAGCCCCGAGGTACTCTATCGACTTCACGTTCAACTCATTCAGCACCACAGGCTCCACCGCCTTGAGGTTGTGGGCAAACTCCTCATTGAGCACCGGCACCATGATGCGTGCCAGCGGTTGGCGCACCTTAATTGCCACCTTACGCCGCAGCGCTAGCACCAGCGAGGTAATACGCTGTGCCATCCGCATACGCTTCTCCAGCTGCCCATCGATCAGCGTTCCATCTGCCGAGGGGTAGTCCGTAAGATGCACACTTTGCGGGTGCGCCGCACGCTCCGCCTCAGGATGTAGATCGCTGTAGAGCTGCTCTGCGTAGAAGGGGGCTACAGGCGCCATGAGCCTTGCCACGGTCTCTAGGCACGTGTAGAGGGTTTGGTAGGCAGCCAGCTTGTCCTCGGTCATACCGCCACCCCAGTAGCGCTTTCGGTTCAGCCTTACGTACCAGTTGCTCAGATCCTCACCCACAAACTCCTGTATGGCACGGGTCGCCTTGGTGGGCTCATAGTCATCAAAAGCCTCCGTTACCTCGCGGACTAGCGTATTCAGGCGAGAGATTACCCATCTATCCATTTCGGTACGCTTGCCCATGGGTATCTGCGGGGTAGCAGGGGTGAAACCGTCTACATTCGCGTAGAGGCTGAAAAAAGAGTAGGTATTGTGTAGGGTGCCGAAGAATTTACGCACCACCTCCTCTACTCCTGCAAGGTCGAACTTCAGGTTCTCCCAAGGCTGCGAGTTGCTGAGCATATACCAGCGGAGAGGGTCTGCCCCCAGCCGGGCTATCACCTCAAAGGGGTCTACGGCATTCCCCAGCCGCTTGCTCATTTTGTTGCCGTTGCGGTCGAGTACCAGCCCGTTGGAGATGATATTTTTGAAGGCCACCGAATCGCTCACCATGGTGGCCACCGCATGCAGAGTGAAGAACCACCCGCGGGTTTGGTCTACCCCCTCAGCTATAAAATCGGCAGGGAAGTGCTGATTGAAGACCTCCTGATTCTCAAAGGGGTAGTGCCACTGCGCGTAGGGCATAGCACCGCTGTCAAACCACACATCTATCAGGTCGGGTTCGCGGTGCATGGCTCTCCCATCATCACTCACCAGCACTATGCTATCGACGTATGGACGATGGAGATCGATGCTATCATAGTTCTCTTGCCCCATGTCGCCCGGCTTGAATCTACCCAGAGGATTCTGCGGCATCACACCAGCCTTTACCGCTTTCTCGCACTCCTGGTAGAGTTCTGCCACAGAGCCGATACACTTCATCTCGCTACGATCCTCTGTGGCCCACACGGGTAGAGGAGTTCCCCAGAAACGAGACCGCGAGAGATTCCAGTCCACCAGGTTCTCCAGCCACTTGCCAAAACGTCCGCTACCCGTACTTTCAGGCTTCCAGTTGATAGTCCTATTCAGCGCAATGAGCCGATCCTTGAGGGCTGTGGTACGGATGAACCACGAGTCTAGCGGGTAGTAGAGCACTGGCTTATCGGTACGCCAGCAGTGGGGGTAGCTATGCTTGTACTTCTCTATCCTGAAGGCCTTTCCCTCTTTTTTCAGCTCCACGCAAAGATCCACGTTCACATCACCACCCATGGGGTCGTCAGCCCCCGTGTAGTCAGGCTTTACGTAGTGCCCAGCCCACTCGCCATACTTGGTAGAATTCACGTATTGCTTTACGAACTCTGGGTCAAGCTCTTCGAGGAGGTAGAACCGCCCCTTTTTATCCACTAGAGGTTCCTCTGCCCCCGTGGCGGTGCGCACCACCATGGGCGCGATACCGAGCTGCTTGGCAACCCGGGCATCATCAGCCCCAAAGGTCGGAGCTATGTGCACTATGCCAGTACCATCGTCTGTGGTTACGAAATCACCTGCAATCACCTCAAAGGCCCTTCCCTGCGGCTGTACCCAGTCAAACACGGGCGCATAGTGCAGCCCTACGAGATCTTTCCCTGCCACCTTGCGCAGCCTCCTCCAGGGGAGTAGCCCATTCGGCTTCGGTGCCTCCATAGGTGCGGTTTCGCCCTCTGGTTTGAAGTAGGCAGCTACGCGGGGTTCAGCCACTATGGCCACGAGAGCTGCACCCGTGTAGGGGTTGAAGGTCTTGATGTACTCGTAATCAATCCGTTCGCCTACCGCGAGCGCAGTATTGGATGAGAGCGTCCACGGCGTAGTGGTCCACGCCATCACGTACAGGGGAAGCCCATCCACCTCTGCGGGTTGCGCTTTGGGAGTCCCGCCTTTTTCTGCTACCACGGGGAAGAGCACCGTTACCGAGGTATCGGTAACATCACGGTAGCAGCCAGGCTGGTTCAGTTCATGCGAGCTGAGGCCAGTACCCGCAGCGGGCGAGTAGGGCTGTATGGTCTTTCCGCGGTAGAGCAACCCTTTGTTCCACAGATCTTTGAGTAAATACCAGAGGCTCTCTATGTACTGGTTATGGTAGGTTACGTAGGGGTGGTCCATGTCTACCCAGTAGCCCATCTGCTCGGTGAGGTCGCGCCAGCGGTCGGTGTACTTCATCACCTCCTTGCGGCAGGCCTGGTTGTACTCCTCTATCGAGATCTTCTTCCCGATATCCTCCTTGGTTATACCCAGCATGGTCTCCACGCCCAGCTCTACAGGGAGCCCATGGGTATCCCAGCCGGCTTTACGCTCTACTAGGTAGCCCCGCTGGGTCTTGTAGCGGCAGATGGCATCCTTTATGCTGCGCGCCATTACGTGGTGGATGCCCGGGAGGCCGTTGGCTGAGGGTGGCCCCTCGAAAAAAACGAATCGTGGTGCGCCCTGACGCAGCTCTACGCTCCGCTCAAACACTCCAGCATCCTTCCAACGCTCCAAAATAGCGCGCCCCACTGCCGCAAGATCCAGATTTTTACGCTCGCTGTACATTCGGGCCTCTCCTTTACGCTTGAATACCTGTGAAAAGTTCGCTTTACCCAGCAGTATAACGGGCGCGAATATACGATTTTTTCTGCAATGGGCAGATGCCGCTATCGCCCTCCACCCTGAATGGGGGTAATCAGCCTTGCTAGAGATGGGCAGATCCCTTTTGCCCCATTCCTACTCCGTTCGCCATCTCCCAAGATGGGGCCGCTGCAAAAGTCCCGTATGGGGTCAATCTTTTATAGGGGCGGTGCTGTAGGGGCGGCCCGAGAGTTGCCCGCCCACCTACGAGTGCTCGCCCCGGCCTGTGCCGTCGCGTTTATCGCAGCTTTACTATCGTTACCCCAGCCCCCCCGAGCTGCTCGCTCTCGTCGGCAAACGACTCTACCGTGGGCAGGCTTCGCAGCAATTCGCGAATGCGTGCGCGGAGGATACCATCACCCTTCCCGTGGAGGATGCGCAGGTGCTGCACTCCCACCATCAGCGCATCGTCTATGTGGTCTTGCACCTCTTGCAGAGCCTCTTCGCCGCGCATGCCCCGCACATCGAAGTCGCTGTGGAAATTGAGCCTACGCTGCCGTAGGCTGTCCACCGCAAGGCTGCTCTGCTGGCGCTGACTGCGGTCCGTCTTGCGAAATTCTGCCCCCGAAATCCGCTCCAACCTGTCGATAGGCACCGTGGTCATTACCTGCCCTATGGCCACCACCGCCCGCTTGGGGGTTGCGCTCACGATCTGCCCTGTAGAGGTGGTGCCGACTATTCGCACGAAATCGCCCCCTGCCAGCGCATCGCCTGGGACGCTCGCCTGCTTGGAGGTTACTTCGGGCGCCCCTTCGTCTACAGGCTGCTTCAGCAGCGCGCTTTGGAACTCCTGCAGAGCGCCACGGGCCGCTTTGGTTTTCTCCCTATCGGCTGCGCTCTCCCTGATCTCGCGGATGGTGCGCTCTACCACCCTATTGCTCTCGCGTACTATGCGGCTCGCCTCATCTTTAGCCTGGCGTACTATCTGGCGGCGTTGCTCGGCCAGCTCGGCCATAGCCTTATCCAGATTCGCCTTAAGCGTAGCCACTTGGGCGTAGAGAGCATCGGCCTCTTGGCGACGTTGCGACCAGAGCTTTTTCTGGTTGGCCGCCTCGTGCAGTTGGCGTTCCAGGCTTATGTACTCACGCCCGGCCAACGCCTCAGCCCTCGCGATGAACTCGCGTGGCAGCCCCATCTTCCGCGCGATCTCAAAGGGGAAACTACTGCCAGGCATCCCCTGATCTAGCGAGTACAGTGGGCGTAGGTTACGGGTATCGAACCGCATAGCACCATTCACCAGCCCTTCGGTCTGCTCGGCGCAGTGCTTTAGGTTGGCGAAGTGCGTGGTCACTATGCCTAGGCAATGGCTACGAGCCAGATTCTCCAGCACCGTCTCGGCAATAGCCCCACCCGCCGTGGGTTCTGTGCCGCTCCCTAGCTCGTCTATCAGGCAGAGCGACCGCGCCCCCGCATGCTCGGTGAAATACCGCATGGCCAGCAGATGGGAGCTGTAGGTACTCAAGTCGCTCTCCATGCTCTGCGCATCGCCAATATCCACAAATATATCCTGGAATACCGATATTTCGCTATTCTCGCCCGCTAGGGGCAGAAAGCCGCACTGGGCCATGTAGACTGCCGTGGCAGCCGTTTTAAGCGCCACCGACTTCCCCCCAGCATTGGGGCCCGAGATCACAAGGATGCGCTCTTCCCCATCTAGGTTTAGATCCAGAGGCACAGGCTTTTTACCCTGCGTGGCGAGTGCCTGAACGAGCAGTGGATGCGTGGCGGAGCGCAGGTGAAGGGTCGGCTCATCGGCTAGGATGGGTCTAGAACCGCCCACCTGCAGGGCAAACAGCGCTTTGGCCCTTAGGGTGTCTACCTGGCCCAGCAGCGCGTAGCAACCCTTGAGAGCCTCGTGGTGCGGGCGTAGCGTGTCGGTAAATTCAGATAGGATGCGGGCTATCTCTTCCGACTCCTGGTGCTGGAGGTTGGCGATCTCATTCTGCGCCTCTAGAGCCTCATAGGGCTGTAGGTAAACCGTTTGCCCAGTAGCCGAGCGCCCGAGTTCTAGCGCTTGGAATTGCCGCTTGCTACCAGCAGGCACGGGGAGTACGGGCTTGCCGTCGCGCATTTGGATCTGCGCGCTTTCGTCTATTAGCCCCTGCTGCTGACCTTGCCGTAGCAGCTGCGCCATTATTCGGGATATCTGCCCCTGCCTATCGTATATGGCTCGCCGTATTTTTTGTAGGGCAGGGGAGGCAGAATCCCGTACCACTCCATTCTGGTCTACCAATCGTTCTATCTGCCTGCATACCCCCTCGGGTACCAACGCAGTGCTCGTGAGCTCTCGTAATGCTGGGTACTCGCAGCCATCTTGCGCAAAAAACGCAACAATAGCCTCTATGGTCACAAGGGAATCGTGCAGTGCCACCAGCTCACCTGGGGTAAAACGTTCTTGGCTGCTGAGGAGAACCTTGAGGTTCGGGGTGAAGTCCAAGTACCCCTCTCGCGGGAATTCAGGGTGGAACATAAGCAGCTCCTTGAACTCGTGCAAGAGGTCGAGCCTCTGCGCAATGGCACGTGGGTCAGTGCTGAAAGCGGACTCCAGCACCCCCCGCCGCCCAAGCTCGCAGAGCGCAAGGGTCGCAATCTGTGCCCGCACTGGGGCAAAGCCAATACGAGCCTCAAGATCCTGTGGAAACAGCGGCATGAAGTTTTGAAGCAAAGGGTATTACGGCGCAATGGCAGGCCAATCCTGCGCCGCAAAGGTAGTAAATCTACCGCATCATCGCCGTACCAATTCTATATTGCCCCCAACCCCACCAAGAGCCGATTCTCAGTCCATGTAGAGCTCCGCGAGCCTATGGACTTCACGCTTTCGCTCTACTCTGCCGCCGCCATCGTCATCGCCCGCAAGCAGTTTCGCCATACGCAAGCTCAGTCATTCGAATTCACGCTACGAGACGATGCCGAGGGGCTTTACAGCGTAGAACTACAGGCGGGCAATGAGCGGTCGCTACTCAAGCTCGTAAAGCTGAAGAACTGACAACTCCCTATTGCCCCTCACTTACCGAAGCAAAACGCCCTAGAAGGCATTCGCCCTGCCTGCGATTTAGTAGCGACGTGGCGTGCCGCGTCGCGCCCGAAAAAACACGCACCTCGCCCGAAAAACACGCACCTCGCTCAAAAACACGCATTGCGCTCACAGAACACGCGTCGCGCTCATAAAACTTGGCGTAATAGACAAAAACTTACGTTGCGCATCAACGCTTTGAACTAGCCTCCATCCCATCCTCGGCACACTAACCCAATACTAGCTTGGGCAAAAGCGGGGAGGCCGTACCCTATACGGTGCGGCCTCCCCGCTTTTGCATAGAATTTTCTGGCTGATTTACAGCATCTTCTACCCATACAGAGGACACATGCACCCTCCTTCACATCCAGGCGGTATGCTGTAGCCGACCTTTTCTCCGTTTTTCCTAACAGCAAAGAACAGCGCTACGACTTCTAGCCCTCAGCCCTCGTCACGTTAAAATCCACACAACTATGCGAAACCCTAGACTCTCAATCCTGCTCATAGTCCTCACTATCAGCACGCTATCATACGGGCAGTCCGCATTGCAGAGCGCCCCACCCATATCAGACTCTGCGCTCGTTGCCCTATGGGATGCCTCCACGGCCAACCTTGCCGACACCCTGCTTGGGCAAAAGATCCAGCAGGCCATTATCCACCGTATAGCACTATCACGCAAGGCCATCACCCCACTCCCCACCCTGCGGGGGATGCGCGATCTCCATTCACCCGACAGCCTCCTGCGCATCATCACGTGGGCGCACAGCACCCCAGAGGGGGAGTGGAGCTACATGGGAATCCTTGCGCACCAGGCGGGGGGCAGCACCGTAGCGCTCTTCCCCCTGCACGATGCCCGCCTCCCCGTGGGGCGAGGCCTTATCGACGAGCAGCTGTTCTCCGAAGAGCGCACACCCTCCAATTGGCTGGGCGCCAGCTACTACGCCCTCGTCCCATTCGTTTGGCACTCCCAGCCAAGCTACCTGCTCCTAGGGGTAGCGGGCGCCACCGAGCTGGTAACGCGGCGCGTGGTAGAGAGCCTGCAGTTCGACAAGAGCGGCGCCCCCCACTTCGGCATCCCTTGCCTCATGTACCAGCGCAAACAGTACAGACGGATGCTGTGGAGCCATGGGCGCCGCGTAGCCATGACCCTCCACCCCATAGATGATGGGCGAAGAATCCTGATAGACCACCTATCTCCCTCACGCCCAGAGTTCTCCGGCATGCCCCAATTCTACGGGCCAGACTTCTCGCAGGATGTGCTAGAGCTCTCGCCCGCCGGCAGTTGGGTCTACCAGTTCGACCAGGAGGTAGCTGCCCCCAAACCTCCTGTATCAGATAGCGTTCCGAAGAAATAGCGGATCTCCTTAAAGCCGAAAGGGATGATTGGACAGGAATCTCAACAAAAGCCGCGTACTCGAACCCTTGGCTGGAGCGTCCTCTTCACTCTTGCAATTAAAAGAATTCTGAGCCCTCTGCAAAAGTCCTACCCATACTGAAAAGTCCACTCCCAACGGTAAGGGTTACCCGTCCCCATCCATCAGCCCCCGCCATTCTACTCCACCCCCACCGCAGAAATTCCCCTATTACGCTGAAAATTGGCGTAAATGCTTATCTTTGCATGTCAATAATGGAGGTTAGCAATGCGTAAATACATCGCCATGTCGCTATTACTATGCGCTGCCGCGCTCAGTGCCTGCGGGCCCAGAGGAGGGCAGAATTCCGAGGAGAACAGCACCAATCCCTGGCAGCTCGACCAGTTTGCAGACCTACGCATCATGCGGTACGAGATACCCGAGTGGGATAGCCTCACGCCGCAGCAGCACGTACTCTGCTACTACCTAAGCCAAGCCGCGCTCTGCGGGCGCGATATCCTCTGGGACCAGAACTATGAACACAACCTGGCCATCCGCCACATCCTCGAGGGGATCTACCGTGGCTACAAGGGCGATACGGACGATGCGCAGTGGAAGGCCTTTGAAGTCTACCTGAAACGCGTCTGGTTCTCCAATGGGATTCACCACCACTACGCAGAGACCAAGATAGAACCCGGCTTTGAGGCCAGCTACCTCGCGCACCTCGTGAGGGAAACAGACCCCACCAACTTCCCAGAGCAATACCGCGATACGGTAGAACTGCTCAAGTTCTTGGTTCCCATACTCTACGACCCGAGCGTAGCCCCAAAGCGGGTAAACAAGGCCGCGGGGGTCGATCTGCTCGCGACCTCCTCCATGAACTTCTACCGCGGAGTTACCCAGGCCGAGGCCGAAGCCTACTACAAAAACCTCCACAAAAAGGGAGGCAATGACCGCCTAGCCTACGGCATGAACTCCCAGCTGGTGAAGAACGACGGCGTTACCCAGGAGCGGGTATGGAGCGCCGGGGGCATGTATGGCGCAGCCATTGAGCAGATCATCTTCTGGCTCGAAAAGGCCAAAGCGGTGGCCGAAACCCCCGAGCAGGCCCGCACCATAGAGACCCTCATCGCCTTCTACCAAACCGGGAGCCTAGAGAAGTTCAACGAGTACTGCATAGCCTGGGTGAACGACACCGCCGCCAAGGTAGACTTTGTGAACGGATTCATAGAGGACTACGGCGATCCACTGGGCATAAAATGCAGCTGGGAGGGCTTGGTAAACTTCAAGGACCTAGCCGCCACCCGCCGCACCGAGATCATCTCGGCCAACGCCCAGTGGTTTGAGGACCACTCGCCCATAGATGCCGCGTTCCGCAAACCCCAGGTGAAGGGCATAACAGCCAAGGTGATAAACGCCGTGCAGCTAGGCGGCGACAGCTACCCCAGCACCCCCATCGGCATCAACCTCCCAAATGCCAACTGGATCCGCCGCGAGCACGGCTCCAAAAGCGTAACCCTAGAGAATATCACCTACGCGTATGACAAGGCCGCCGAGGGCAACGGATTCCTCGAGGAATTCGCCAACAGCCCCGAGGAGATAGCCCGCGCGCGCAAATACGCCGCCCTAAGCAGCAACATCCATACCGACCTTCACGAGTGCCTAGGGCACGGCAGCGGCCAGCTCGCACCCGGCATAAAGGATGGCGCCCTCAAGAACTACTCCGCCACCCTAGAGGAGGCCCGGGCCGACCTCTTTGCGCTCTACTACATCCGCGACCCCAAGCTCGTGGAGCTCGGCGTGCTGCCCGAGGGCGAGTACTCAGAGGCAGAATACGACAGCTACATCCGCAATGGGCTACTCACCCAAGTAACCCGCATCAAGCTCGGCGAAGAGATAGAGGAAGACCACATGCGAAACCGCGCCCTCATAGCCCGCTGGTGCTTTGAGAACGGGCAGAAGCAGCACGTGATAGAACTCCTCGAACGCAAGGGCAAGCACTACGTAAAAATCAACGACTACGACGCGCTACGAAACCTCTTCGGGCAGCTACTCAAAATAGTTCAACGCATCAAAAGCACCGGCGACTTCCAGGCCGGCAAAGAGCTCGTGGAGCAGTACGGCGTGAAGATCGACCCAGAGCTCCACAAGGAGGTACTAACGCGCTACCAGGCGCTGAACCTAGCCCCCTACGGCGGCTTTGTGAACCCGCGCATCGTACCCGTAGAAAAGGACGGCCAGGTGGTAGATGCCACCGTGCAATACGAGAACAACTACGTGCAGCAGATGCTAGAGTACGGGGAGAAATTCTCGCTACTACCGCTGGAGAACTAGAAAACTACGCCCAGCAACGCACTGCGCCAGCCCTACCACAGAACCACAGAGCAACACACGGTGATGCCACCCCAATGGCAGCACCCAAGGATTTTACAATACCATGAAAGAGACACCATTGCACAGCCGCCACGTAGCCCTCGGGGCGAAAATGGCCGAGTTTGCGGGCTACGACATGCCCATCGAGTACACCGGGATCAATGACGAGCACCTCACCGTAAGGCACGGCGTGGGGGTGTTCGACGTATCGCACATGGGCGAAATCTGGGTGCAGGGGCAGCAGGCCGTAGAGTTCCTGCAACGGGTAATAAGCAACGACGCCACCGCGCTAGCCGATGGTGGCGTGCAGTACAGCTACTTCCCAAACCCGAAGGGGGGGATAATAGACGATTTCCTGAACTACAGGCTCTCGCCAAACCGCTACCTGCTGGTGGTGAACGCCGCCAACCTCGAGAAAGACTGGGCCTGGCTGAGTCAAGAGGCAAAACGATTCGATGGGGTAGAGCTGCAGAACAGTTCGCTCGAAACCGGGCAACTCGCCGTGCAGGGGCCCCTGGCCATGAAGGTGGTGCAGAAACTGGTAGACGAACCCATAGAGGATCTAAAGTACTACACCTTCAAGATCGTAACCCTAGCCGGGCAGCCAGGCGTAATCCTCTCTGCCACGGGCTACACCGGGGCTGGTGGATGCGAAATCTACTGCAAATCTGAACAGCTTGCGCACATTTGGGATGCGCTCATGGAGGCCGGGAAAACCGAGGGGATAAAACCCGCAGGGCTCGGCGCGCGAGACACCCTCCGCCTCGAGATGGGATTCTGCCTCTACGGGCATGAAATAAACGATGAAACCTCACCCATAGAGGCCGGGCTGGGCTGGGTTACCAAGCTCAAGGAGGGGAAAGACATGATAGGCAAAGACCCCATAGCCGCGGTGAAGGCCGCAGGGCCTCGGCGCAAACTGGTGGGCTTTGAGATGGTAGACAAGGGGATACCGCGCCAGCACTACCGTATCCTGGATGCCCAGGGCAATCCCATAGGCGAGGTAACCAGCGGAACCATGTCGCCCTGCATGAAAATCGGGATCGGCATGGGCTACGTCCAGAAAGAGCATGCGGCAGTAGATGGTGAGATCTTCATAGAGATTCGCAATAAGCCCCTGAAAGCCAAGGTAGTAAAACTCCCAATATACAAAGGAGGAAAATAGCCGCCGCGTATTACCCTAGCAAAAAGCGAGAGGAGTCCTACCACTCCTCTCCTTTTTTTTGCGCCAAGAGAAGAACGCTATCCCCTGAAACGGGTGAAAGGAGATCGCCTCCCCACCCCATCTAAACGGCACAGCACGCCACAACGCCCTAAATCGCGACGCGCTACGTCGCTACAAACGCGCACCCCGTATGCCCCCCGTACTGCGCCGTACCTCCGCCGTACATGCGTA
>LIIK01000100.1 GCA_001421095.1 Candidatus [Bacteroides] periocalifornicus
TCTCCAAGCTTTCGGCTAAAGTGAGGGGAGGGAGGATGGAGGGGAGGCGCTTGGCCATCATGGACTTTCCGCTTCCGGGAGGTCCGATGAGGATGATGTTGTGCGAGCCGGCTGCTGCCACTTCCAACGCCCGCTTTACGTTCTCTTGCCCGCGGACATCCGCAAAGTCGAGATCGTATAGATATTGATGCTCATAAAACTCTTTGCGCGTGTCAATAGTGGTGGCTTCGAAGGCTTTCTGGCCAGTGAGGAATTGGATGACATCCATCATGGAGTCCATGCCGTAGACCTCGAGGTTATTAACGACAGCAGCCTCACGCACGTTTTGCCGAGGCACGATC
>LIIK01000048.1 GCA_001421095.1 Candidatus [Bacteroides] periocalifornicus
TCTCAACGGTGGCACTATTGAGAGCAGCACCTCCGTCAGCATCGGTAACCGTGAAGGTGACGGTGTAGGTGGGTGCACCCTTCTTGGTGAGGGCTACCGCCACTTCTACCGCCGCNCCGTTCACCGTNATGTTGCCGNCCTTGTCNTCGTAGCCGTCCATCTTGGCGGTGTAGGGGTAGGTGCCGTTTGGCAGGTCGATGGTGGCCTTGCCGCTGGCATCGGCGGTCAGGGTCTGGCCGTTGATCTCAATGGTGGCGCCATTGATGGCCGCGCCGCCGTCAGCATCGGTAACCGTGAAGGTGAGGGTGTAGCGTTGAGCTGGTAGGAGGACTACAGTGGTGGATGAGGAGGAGCGGGAGAGTTTCAGAATACCCTCATAGGGTAAGTAGCCGTGCTTATCTACGGTAAACCTGTAGTCATTGGGTTCTAGTGCCTTAGAGGTTGAAATTGCACCATCGCTGCCAGTGCGTAGGGTCTCCCCTGCGATCTCAATGGTTGCCCCCTCTATTGGGTTGCCCAAGGTATCTACCACCCGGAATTCTCCTCGCAGCCCCTCGGGAATCAGCTCGAATGTCGCCACTAGTTCTACGTCCTCCTCCACAGCCCTTGGGGTTATCTCCTCATCTATACCGCCAATTGCCCCGTCCCAGTGGGAGAATCGGTAGCCAGCATTGGCAATCGCTATTGCGGGCTTGGCATCATCGCCCTTGGGCAGTGTTTGAGCTTGCACAGCAGCCCCCTCCACCTGCACTGTCCCTGCTCCCGCAGGGGTAACCCGATAGCTGACGGTAACCTGGCTGGGATCGGTGAAGTAG
Source organism: Candidatus [Bacteroides] periocalifornicus (assembly GCA_001421095.1). Classification (GTDB taxonomy): domain Bacteria; phylum Bacteroidota; class Bacteroidia; order Bacteroidales; family CAJPTX01; genus Bacteroides_D; species Bacteroides_D periocalifornicus. The sequence continues at coordinate 816 of LIIK01000048.1, forward strand.
GCGGTACGAACGCCCTCAGTGCGCGCTTCATGTTGCCCTTTGAGCTCGGGGGTGGTGGAGGCATCATCCCAATGCGAGAACCCATAGTTTCCCGAGGGTATCGCCACCACGTCGGCAGGTTTTTGGCCAATCTCCACCTCCTGTTCGGTAATGGCATCTGGGCTAGGCGTACCATCGGCTTGCAGCTTGTGGAATGAGCCAGCGTCGGCAGGTATGGCTAGGTACTTTACCTTTACCTTGGCGGTGCTGGGCGGGGCGATCACCACGTTGTCGAGGCCTACTGCTTTTGCCCAGGCCGACTTGTGCCGCCAGCGGAATTGCACGGTGCCACCTGCTGTCAGCTTGCTGGCCACTACAGTCTTCTTGGCGAATTTGGCGACCTTGGTTGCGCCCAGCTCCATGAACGATTCCCACTCGCCATCGTTCACCTTTATCTCCACACGGTACTGGTAGCGCTGTACCCCTGGGGCTACATAGTCAAAGCTCATAATGAGTTCGCTATTCCAGCTATTCGCCAGCCTATAGCAAGGGGAGTAGAGGTAGGATTCTACCCCATCGCCGGGGGTGGAATTGACAATGCTTGCGGCAAAGCCCCCTTGCAATGGATTCATCCCCTTCACTGGGCCTTGTACAACTTCCCAATACCGCGGTCTCCTAGCCTTGCTGAGCGTGTACCACCCATTCCCCAGTCCGTTGTCAAAGCTATTGGACTCTGATAGGGTGCTGAATGTACCGAAGAGGGCCTCTACCTCGCGGTTGGCCTTCACCGCGGTATCTATCCGCTTGGAGGCGTCTAGGCCATCGCTCCAGCCCATGAAGTAGTGGGTGTTGTCGGCAGGTTCAACCGCAATCTCTTCACCATCCTTACCTTCCATCACCTGCTGGGAGGCTTTGTTGGGATCTTTGAATTTGCCACCATTCCCCACTCGGTAGGTGAGGGTGTAGAGAATTGGGCTAAAGGTAGCCATGAACACTTTAGGCTCTGTAACATTGGTGGCGATGTGTGGATTCTCGTTGCTCCCGTCGCTCCAACCCGCAAAACGGTAGCCAGATTCGGGTTGGGCGAATACGGGTTGACCGTTGGCCCCAGGGGCTACCGTTTGGTTTACTGGGCCTACTACCATGCCGCCAGCACCATCTACGGAGTAGGAGAGGGCGAGGGAGGCAGGCTTAAGCGCTACCTCCAGATTGAGGTTCTGCCCCGTGGTGAGGTCTGCTACCACAGGCACTGCCGAGTAGCCCTCCTTGCCCACCGTGAGGGTATAGCGTTTTCCTCCTGGCAGATACCACTTGGACACTCCATCGCTCGCAGTGCTTTTGAGTTCGTTACCGAGGATTACTGAGGCATCCTTTACGGCATTAGCCCCATCACGCACGGTGATAGCCACCTGCCAGAGGTTGCCCTGTACCACCTCAAATTCTCCGTCGGTAGGTGTAATCGAGTAGTAATCGCTCTCGTAGGCATTGCTGGCGTTAGCCTTCACGCTGTACACGCCCACAGGGAGGGTGAAACCTTCAGCAAGTGGGATAGCTGCCGACGTATTTTCCAATGCGAGAGCCCTAAGCGCGAACGGATCGGGTAGGCTACGCGCATCCTCAGGGTTCACCAGCCCATTATACGCCAGCTCTACGTGGATAGGCTCGCCAGCTGTGTAGTTTCTGGCCTTTGCCCGCACTGTGATCGCTTTCTTACCCACTGTGATCTTCTTGCTAATAGGGGCAGAGGCATTCCACACGCCTTGGCCAGGTTGGGTAGCGGTGAGTGTGGTCTCGCCGGGCATCCCGATAGCCAACCGCCCATTGGCCACGGTGGCTACGGCGGCATCGGTACTGGTGAAGTGAACGGGCAGCCCAGAGCTAGCAATGGCCCTTGCATCTACTGGGGTGTCGCCGTAGGTGAAGTGGGTGGAGGAGAGTTCCCACTCTAGTGTTTGGAATTGTGACACAGAGAGTTCGTACTCTTTTGTAGTCCCATTCGCAGCCTCTACCGTGAGGATGGCGCCTGCCGATAGGTCTACCTCGGTAGTGCCGCTAACCACCTCTACCCCACGGCAACGAAGCTTAGCCCCCTCTGACACGGTGAAGGTTAGCACCGCCCTCTCAGCCTGGGTAAGCGCCCCATCGGTAGAGGGTATCTGTAGCCGATTGACGGCCGAAATGGAGGTTAGCATCTGATCTTTCGTGATGCCGGGGTTCTTGCTGGCCTCTAGCTTGAGGCTCAGTAGCTTGCACTCCTTCGATCTATCTTCAGCGAAGGTGCAGGTAACCGTCTGGGTAAGGCTGTGCCCAAAGAGATTATCGGCCTTAGCCACAATCACCACGGGATTGGTGAAGTCAAACTCTGTATCGTCATTCACTGCTTGCCCCTTGTGGGTTAGCGTAACCCCTGGCCAAGCCTTCACCACAGAACCAGTGACCTTTGTTCTGTCAGTTCCCTTATCGAATGTGAGTGTGTAGGAATTCTCCACATTGGGGGTTTTCTCTACCTTGGCCAATCTTGCAAACCGGAAGCCACCTATCAGCTCGGTAATTGGCATCCAGAGGCCGTCTTTGGGATCATTGAGCCGTTTGGGATCGGTGAACAGGAGTTCCATGCTGAGCGTGCCTCCCGAGAAACATTGCTTGTTCTTCGGGCCCTCGGAAAAGGTAAACTCGCTGGTGTAGTCTGTTGGCAGTGTCCCATCAGACGCCTGCACGTAGGCAAAGGGTTTGATGTCGGCTATCCCTAGAGCTGTTTTATTGGTTCTCAGGAGTTTAAGCTGCCCATCGAACTCAGGGCAAACGAACAGCGAGGGATTCCACCCACTTCCGAATGTGGGAGCATCCTCTAGCCCATTGCCCGCGAGGGGTTGCTCTACCCCGTCGATGTAGATTTTAGGGCTGCAGGTTCGCCCAGAGAGCCCGTGCTCTATGCCCGAAACAGCAATGGTGAGGTGATGCCATTTACCGGGTTCTATGGAGTTGGCAGGCGTCCAACGGATCATGGAGGTGCCGAGCCGTACCACAATGGCATTGTCTGGTATGCCGCCCGTGAGGCTGTATGATGTCCAGAGCCTGAAACCATCAGATTGCATCAGGGTGGCGAACTGTGGGTAGTCACTCCTGAAGAGCATCTCGAGTGTCCACTCGGTGCCGCGGTTCAGGAGCTTGCCAACATCCTTGGCGTTGAGCATCTCTTGCCCGTTGCCAAGGCTCTTGAAGCTGAGGGCGTAAAAGCCATTGGGTTCGGGTACGGTGCAGTAGACCGTAGCGGTCTTGGTGTTGTTCTCTGGGAGGGGATTGCCCACCAGCTCGGCAGTTACAGTGTGTAGGCCAGCACCTGAGAGGTCGGCCTTCAGCTGTAGGGTTACCTGCCGTTTGCCAGTGTAGGGGGCAAGCTTGGCTATGCCAGTGAAATCAATCTCCTCGTTGTGTTCAGCCCCATCGATAGTTACCTTTATGGGAATCTTGCCGTTCACCACTACTTCAGAGAGGTTGGCGATGGTCACCTTGATCGGCTGTTCTTGGCTGAGCCGTAGCCCGCTCTTACCGATGTCGAGCTTTACAAGTGAGAGGTCGCCATGCGAAGGGTAATGTCCCTCTGCCACCTCCACTGCGAAATCCTGCAGGCTCTCCTTGGTGATGGTAGCGCATGGATTCGCCACCTCTGCAGTCGGGGCTATCGCCACACGCACCCGGTGTATGCCCGTGGGCTTATCGTCCACTTTCAGCGGCACATCCACAGGATCTGTGCCCATAGGCGTAAGGGGGACGGCCACTCGCTCATCGTTGGCAAACTGGAGGTCGTCGTTCCAGTCTACCCATACGCCCACGCTCCAGTCTGCTGGCTGGCCACTCGGGGTTACCCGTAGGGGTACTGTCCCATCGGCCTTGTAGAGAGGGAGGGGAGGGTCGAGAGTGTAGTTGGGTACGCCGAAATTGTTCCGTTCTCCGTACTGCTTTTTGTCGTAGGTCTGCACATCTTCAGGGTAGATACCATTGGTGGGGAGAGAGCTGGGGATGCAATAGTGGTCGTAGAGGGCGTATATCGTTTTCTCGTTATCTCGAGCATCCGTGTCATCGCCCTCCACTACCACTTGGTATGGCATAGGGAGGGCAAGCGGAACATGGAGTTTCTCATTGAGCGTCAGCTCGGTAACCCCTGGCTGTAGAGTGTCGATGGTCTGCACTATCTGGTAGCGATTGCGCGCGAAGACGGCAACCTCTACTCCCGTCATCGGAGCTTGCCAACGATTCAGAAGTTTCACCCGCACAGGCACGTCAGCCTCATCGCCACCATCAGCATCCACCAGCTGGGCAGTAGCCTCAAGCAGGGCTAACGGATTCCGATTCGGTACGAGGTCTACCTCTGCCACCCAGCCGTCGTTCTCGCTACTTGATATCGACTCGAAGTACACGGTCAATCCACCATCTTCAGCCTCGGACACAAAGGTCTGCGAGGGGTCATTTTCGCCAACCACCTCGCCCATGAGCGCGCTGTAGTAGCGGATTCCATCTCGCTTAAGATTGCTGGGTACCTGCGTAGTGTAGACCAGCAGCTGTGCACGTCGCTCGGTGGTCTTGAATTTGAGGAATCGCAGCCGCACCTTCATCCCTTCCACCCCGGGAAGAAACTTAAGCGTGGATGCCTGGTCGTCTGAGTAGCTCCCTAGAGCTCCGCCGTTGTCAGTGAACACCGCCCGGTTTGTCACTGTGTAGGTCTTCTTCGGATCGACTGGCACAATGCCCAGCCCCGACTGCTTGTAGGTGGTGGTACCCATCGGGATGATGCGCCCCATGCTGTTGACCGTATGCCTGATCTCGCTGTTCCTCATGGGAACTAGGGGGTTCACCTCGCAGGCAAAGCGGAGGGGGATCAGTTCGCCCAGCTCCTCACTTGTCGAGAGGTCCACATTGATCGTAACCTCGCGGCTCGCCATCCCTGCTAGCCTATCTACGGTGGCCGCGGCTACCCATTGTTCGCCCCGGTAGGCTCTCACCACCACGTTCTCAAGAGGGGTGGCACTCCGATTCTCAACCATCAGCCTGAAGGTCTCTATGCCAAGGTTGGGACCATTGCTCGGGATATCGGTGAAAGCCAGGCGAACTGCTGCTTCGTTTACGGGCTGCTCCACGGCGATGCTCATGATTCCCAAGAGGTCGCGCGCGCCTTTGCCTACGAACTCAATCACTACCTGGTGCCTTTGCCCAGCATCCAGCAGGTAGCACCAATCCTGATTGTGGAGCCCCCCGATGTTCTTCTCCTTCCCCTCTAGGTTGGTGAGGATCTGGTCTCCATGCGCTCCAGCTTTTACGCGCATCTGGGCTGTGGACAGGTCGTTCTCGTCGGCTACCGCCAGCGAGCCGTAGATATGCAGTAGCACTTTCTGCCCAGCTGGAATCCCTGTGAGGTCGAGGTCGCATAGGGTGAATGTGCCTGTATTGCTGGCATTTCTGCTCGTGTCGAAGTAGTTGTCGCTATTGAAATTGTCGCATTCCTTGGTGCAGACCAACCCGAAGAGATTGGAGACCGTGATGTCTGTGTAGTTCTTGTTGACATACCGAGCATCCACATTCTCCCCAGTGCGCGGAACGAAGAAACGGGAGGGGTACTTTGCAAAGCTCTCCACGAACGGGAGGTCGTTTGCCGTGAGCCGCACGGGTGCTGAGTAGGTAGCAAGAATCCCAACGGCTCGCTTGCCATAATTCGTTCCACCGGGTAGCTTGGCCGCCACGGTGAACACGGGGCGTTCCACCCCCTCTATCCCCTCGCGGGGGATGTCGAGTTCCGTTATGCTGGGGCCAGTTTCCCCAACCTTCTCAAACACCTCGCCTTTATCAGGGTTAGCCCTTAGCACAACGTAGCCCTCAGTGGCAGCCTCATTCTTTTCCCAGGTCAATCGCCAGCCACTAGTGCTGCATTCGCTCTGGACTAGCTTTAGCCCTTTAGGCTGTGGGGCAATGGCGAATGGATGGCTACTCTTAGCCACTTTTCCACGGGCATCCACCACTCGGATAAGGGCATTTTCCGTCAATGGGGCATCGGAAGGAAGGCCGAAGGTAAGGTTGAAGTACGGCTGTGAAACCTGTCCAATGGGTTGCCAGCTTGTGCCGCCGTCATAGCTCAGGTCTATGGTGTAGGGAATCGCCACATTCTCCACAGCTAGGTAGCAATCGCCCCCTGGGGTGCACAGGTCGCCGTTGGCAGGGGAAACTACCCGGGGCTCCCCCTCCTCCAGATACCACACCAGGGTGTAATCCTGATGCTGCGTGGGGATTTCGCTACCTTTCACTGTTACCGTCACCTGTGTAGCACCAGCGAGTTCCTCTGCCGTTAGGGTAACCTGCTCGATGTTGTTGAGATGGTCAATGCTACGCGATGCGTTGTCCTCCAGCCCGCTTCTCGCGGTGTCGCACACCCAGGGGAGGTAATCGGTTGATCCTACGATGGTCACCAGGTCGAGATCATTGACCAATGCCCGTTCACGGAATGCGTGAGACTTGGCAACTGCGGGGTCGTTCCACACCAGCATTACCCTTAGCCCTTGGCAACCCTGGGGTATGTTGATAGTGTGGTTTTTAATCTTCCCATGCTGGAGGCTATCGGCCAAGTACCAACCATTCTCGAGAGCTACTACGGCTCGCTCTGCATTCATGATCCCGTAGCCGTATTGGAAATCGGGACCTGGCCGCCCTGCATCGGTAGCTGTATTGGCCAGTAGCCCGCGTAGCAATGCGCTTGGCAACTCGTGCCCTTGATTTAGCTGTGCGTACCGCTCAGTAATGAGTGCAGCGGTACCCGAGACCGTGGGGCAGGCCATGCTAGTACCATCCTCGGCCTTGTAGCCATTGCCTGGCATAGTGCTAAGCACATCTACACCCTTGGCGCAGAGGGTGGGGAAGAGCCGCCCGTCATCCTGTGGTCCCCAGCTGCTGAACTCGCTCATCTCACCATAGAGATTCACCGCCCCCACGTGGATCGCATTCTTTGCACGGGTAGAGGCGGTGCCGTAGCGCGGCTTGCCATAGACTTCCTCGGTCTCTAGGCTGCACGAGGTCCCGTCGTTGCCAGCTGCAAACACATGGGTTAGCGTGGGGTATGTGGTGGTGAGGAGGTCAAGATTATAATCTGATACGCTGTAGGTTAAACGGTTGAGCACACTGCAGTAGTACGATACTGGAATCCCGTAGGAGTTTTGCGTTAGGGTAATGCCCCACTTCTCGCGGGCCTGTAGCATCTCTTGCTGGCTGCTAAGGCCGTTGCGCTGCACGTTGAAATTATAGGCCCAAGCTTGAGCTTTTGGCGCCATGCCTTTCCCATCTGGATTCAGTAGTCCAGCCCCCAGCACCGTTCCAGTAACATGCGTGCCGTGCGAATCTGGCTCCTCGTACTCCTGCACATGCACCCGTTCGCCAAAGTCGACGTGCCGGGTGACGTTGGCATCCCAGATCCCAATCCTAACGCCTTTCCCCTCGAGTCCCCGTCCGCCGAAAGATGCGGGGGTGCTAAGCGCATTCGCCCTTCCCAGCATACGCCCCTGATAGTTCAGCAGGCTAGGAGGCACAGGGATTAGATCTACCGCCAGCACCCACGGCAGGCTGGCCACCTCGTGGGCCGCAGCTACGGGCATCACGGCGTAGGCCGACCGGAAGGGGGGTACAACCTCTACGTCGCGCAGGCCGAGCCGCGCCAGCGCGGAGGAAACCTCGGCGGGGGTGGCGTTGGCTGCGTAGCGGACCACCACCCGCACGGCATCCATACCCACCTGGGCGTACTCTGGGATGCGAGGCTCTGCAGGAGTTACCCGACCAAGCGATCTGCCACGCTGCGCTGTGTTGCTACGGGGCTGTAAGGCGGCGCAGAGCTTCCACTCGGGGCGCACTGGCACCAGGGCGGTGAGGCGGTTGCCGCCGCTGAGGGTCGGGAGCGCGGCCCCCTCCGCCACCAGGGCGTGGTAGGCGTGGCCGCCCAGGTAGTCGCCCAGGGTGATGCCCCGGGTCGCCAGGCGCTGGATGTCCCCAGCTGTTGGCAGCTGCTGGAGCTGCACCAGGGCGTTGCGCTGGCCGCCGAGGGCCGCGCCCAAACTGCCCGCATCGGGCAGGCGTGTACTCCGTGTCAGGTTCTGCTCCGGCACGAAGCGCTGGCCGCCGAGCTGCACGGCCCGCTGCGCACTGAGCGCCAACGGGACCAACATGAGGGGCAGCATTAAGAGTCGTCCAAATCGTCGCATACGCATTGTGGATTAGATTGTGAAGATTCCTAACTGGGTTGAAACCCAAAAAACGCACGCAAGTTAGCGAAAATTTTATTTGCGACGCGGCACTATCTATTCGCGACGCGGCACCTTTCTATTCGCGACGTGGCACGCCACGTCGCTACCAAGGCCGGCAAGCAAGGTCCGTTGAATTATTCGTAGATTCCAGAATCATCTAGGAGCGAAACCGATTTCTATCGATTGGCGGGATTGGACATCCCGATCTCGGTAGGGGCGGTGNCGAGCGCAGCGAGTGCCCGCCCGTCCGCCCACGGGTTGCAGGCCTATTTTCATCTCCCTGCGGTATGGAGGGCTTCCCAAAAAGGGCTTCCCGTCTCTCTGGGTTGCCTGCCGTCCTTAGATTTACTGCATGCGCAAAAAGGCATGAGCCTTGCGACCCATGCCTTAAACCTAGCGACCTCGTACAAGCCTAGCGCTTCACCACGGGTATTGTGCGCTGCCCATTGGAGGAGGTTATCCGCACGAGGTAGAACCCAGCTGGCAGATGCCCCAACTGCAGGGTTAGCTGAGCGCGCCCACCTGGCTGCACGCTGCAAACCTCAGCCCCCAGCGCATTGAGCACTGCAATACGGTGGGCATTGGTAACCCCGGTTAGGGTTAGTTCTTCGGTGAATGGATTGGGACGGACGTGAACTGCAGCCAGTTCAGCTTCCTCTAGGGCATCGGGAGTAGGCTCTTTACGCTTGGTTAGGTTTACCTCCACCGTTAGCGGGGTATTGGCCACGGTTATAGTGCCGCGGGTGGTTCGATACCCTGATTTGCGTAAGCTATAGGCGTAATGCCCTGCATGGAGCTGACATACGGCTTTCCCAGTAGCATCGGTTGTCCGCTCTGTGCACCCTTCCACCCTTACGGTTACCCCTGGAATCGGCTGCCCTTCAGACTTCACTATGAAAGTTACGGGTTGGGTAGCCTCCTGTAGGGTGATAGCCTCTGTAGCATCGGCATCTCCTACGGTTAGCAGAGGATTGATGGATTGAAATCCTTCCAGATCAACGGTATAGCTGTGAGAGCCTATTGGTAGGAGTACCGAGACCATACCCTCTCGATTTGTGACGAGAGTTTGCCCCGCAACCGTTAGCCTAGCGCCAGCCAGCAGCCTATTGGAATTTGCCCCCATCACTATGAAGGTGATACGCGAGGCCTGCAACCGTTCAAAGCAGGCTATCAGCACTGTGTCGCCCTGCACGTTGGGCTGTGTTAGCTCGGGGTTGGTATCGCCATTATGCAGCCAATGGGAGAATCGGTATCCACTCGCGGGCACTGCGGTAATAGGCTCTGCATTAGCCCCTACGTTCACCTCTTGCTGGGCGATTCTATCCCCCTGGAGGGTGAACATGCCCCCTTCTGCCGGGGAGGCTTGGTAAGTAAGCACGGCGCGCCCCAAGGGTAGCATATACGCAGTTCGAGTTTCGCTAGCCACTACGGGTAATGGGGAGTGGTAGAGGGGTGATGATACACCGTCCATCCAACGGTAGAATCTGAATCCGCTCGTAGGCACGGCCTCCACATTGGCTGGCACGCTCCCCTGCTCCAGCACCTGCTTGGCGATGCCGCTATTCACACCTCCATCGGGCAGGAGTTCGTTGAAGGTACAGCTCCCCTCTGGGCTGGCATTGTAGCTAATAACGAGCCGATTAGGCTGTACGGGAACAATGGCAATATTATCCACCTCCACGGCAAAGGCCCAACCAGCTCTATAGCACCAGCGAAGCTGTAAGACTTGCCGTCCCCTGAGGCGATCTACCGGTATAGTGACAAGCGTGTCTACCGCGGTCTTCGTATGCCTAAAGAGTTGTAAATCATTCCATTCTTCCTCATCCAAACGGAGCTGGAGGGCGAATACATCATTATCGGTAAGATGGGCGAGGAACGTGGTGCGAACCAACAGCCCATGGGGCAACCCCTCGATACGGTAGCAAGGGGAGTAGAGATACGACTCGGTAGCACCCCCTTCACCCAGCTGGTCGCTATTGCAGGTGGCAAAATGGCTCGGAAGAGCGCCCACCAACGATTGTGGCTCTTGGCTCACCATCCAAGGATTATAGCTAGCCCCTACACTCTGGGTGTACCAACCTCCAGCAAGTTCACCCGCCTCAAAATCATTGAAGTCCGGAAGATCTACCAAAGGTGCAAAAAGCGCGTAGGCCTCTACATCGTGCGTGATATTGACCTCTCTACGTTTGGGGGTAACCACGCCATCACTCCATCCCTTGAAGTAGTAACCATCCTCCGGCGCCACCTCTACCTCTTGGCTAGAGCTACCGTGTCTGTATGAATTTACCGATTTGCCCTTCAGCAGTTTACCCCCATTGCTCACCACATACCGCACTTCGTATTTTCGCTCGGTGAACAGAGCCTTCACCTCAAGGCTGGCCTTCACGTTGAGGTCGGCGCGCGGGTTATCAGCACGGCCGTCACTCCACTGCTTGAATTGGTACGCCCCCACTCCTACGGCTGCCACGGGCTGCCCGTCCGCTTCAGGCGCAATCTGTTGCTCAGTTTGCCCGATTATCATCCCCTGCCCTGGTTCTGCGGTGTATCGTAGCGCAAGGGTGGCTGCCCGGAGGGGAATGGTGATCGAGAGTGGCGTTCCGCTAGTAAGGTCTATTGGCTGTGTAGCAGGAGAGTAGCCCTCTTGCTGCGCCTCTACTGTATAGGAGTTCCCTTGGGGGAGCAGCCACACGGTTTTACCCTGGGAATCTGCGGTTTTAGCCTCTTCGCCAACTATTACCGTTGCCCCTTCTACCGGCCTAGCCCCATCGGTAACTGTAATGGTAACCAGCCAGCGATCACCCTGCTCAATGCGAAAAGTTCCATCCACGGGCATTACGCTGTAGAGCTCTGTGGTGTAGGCCTTGCTGGCATCAGCCTTCACGGTGTAGACGCCCACAGGCAACGAGGAAGAGAGTTCCACCACCTCGTTTGCGGCATTCAGCACAGTGAAACATCCTGCCGCTGAGGAATCAGGAAGTTCCCGAGCATCCTCAATATTCACAAGCCCTTGGTAATCATACTGCAGCTTGGGCGTATAGCCAAATGGATATGTCACATCCTTAACCCCTACCGTAATGGCACGCCTCTCCACCGTAATGCGCTTCTGCACAGGAACGGCCGCAGCGTAGTAAGCCCCACCCGGCTGAGTGGCCGTAAGGGTAGCCTCGCCTGGGATACCCACATGCAACTGCCCTCCAGCCACAGAGGCCACCTCGGGGACCGTGGAGGTGAATGATACCGGGAGCTGAGAATTTACGGTAGCCTGCGCAGCCACGGGAGCATCGCCATAGGTGAAGTTTGTTTTCCCCAACGCCCAATCGAGAGTCTGCGGGAGGGCTAACCGCACGGCGTAGCGCTTCACAGTACCATTGGCTGCCACCACCTCTAGCGCAACGGGAGAGGTAAGTGCAATCTCGGAAGAACCGCTGGTAAGCTCTTGCCCCGCCAGGGTTAGCTTGGCATTCTCAGAAACCCTAAAGGAGAGCCTCACTGCCCCGGGCCGATTCAGCGTGCCCACAGCCTCGGGTACAGCAATGGTAATATCTTGGGTTACTGGCGATACCGTGATATCCTGATTGAGCCCAGCGTTACCATCTTTCTTCAGGCTCAGTGCCAGAAGCTCGCAAGCTGATGATGCATCCTCTGCATAGTTGAGTACCAGGTGTTCTGATAGATTACCATGGCCCAATATGGAGCCCTTAGTAATGATCTCTACGGGCTGGTTGAAATCGAATCGAGTGTTAGCATCCACCGCCTTTCCCTTGTACGAGAGCTTAACATCTGGCCACTCGGTAGCGAAAGAGCCCTGTATAGCATCACGTGGTGTGCCTTTGGCAAAGGTGATTGTATATTTTCCTGGCGCAATCTGCTCCTGCCGAACCTCACCAGTAAAGGTAAAGCGGGCTATGAGCCGACCGAGCCTGTGCCACATCCCCCCGCTAGGGAGGTCGAGCCTTTCAGGTGGGGTTGCTTTTATGGATGCTCCCAACGTATTGCCAGAGAAGGACATATGGTTCTTCACCCCCTCGTCAAACAGGTACTCGGCAAAGTAGCCATCGGGGAGTGTGCCATCAGGCCTACGTACAGACCGGAAGGATTGGATATCGCTTACATCAAGGGCTCTAGTTGCCATGCGAAACAGCGCCAGCTGGGCATCTATCTTCCTGCAGAGCCACATCACTTCCCTTGCGCTACCACCCAGCGAAGGCGCATCCTGCTTGCCATTGCCAGCCAACGGGTACTCTACACCGTCGAGATAGACGTGCGGCGTGCAGCTGCCCACGGGGTGCTTGTATACCACATCGGTAAAGGTTACCGCCAGGTGATGCCATTTGCCCGGGGTGATGACGCCCCCCGGAGTCCAGGCGAGCATCTGATTCCCTATCACTAGCGCTATGGAATTATCTGGTATACCGCCCGTATTGTGATAGGTGGTGCGAATGGAAAAACCGTCTGACAAGAGCAATGTGCCGAACTGCGGTTTTTCTGTTCTGAATACCATCTCCACGCTCCACTCAGAGAGCTCACGGGGCCTAAAAGCCTTGGCGGCAGTGCTTACATCCACCCATTCGTTCTCCTCTTGGTAGCTCTTTATGTCGAGAGAATAGAACCCATCGCTCTCTGGCACAATGCAGTATACTATAGCCTCTGCCTCATTGTTGGAGGCGTTTACCACGGGATCCTCAAGCAGCTCCACCTTCACCAGATGCCGACCTATTGCGCTGAGGTCTGCCGTGGTTGCAAGCTTGTACACTCTCGACCCTCCATAGGGGGCTAGTGCCTCGCCCGTAGCGCAGTCAACCCACTCTGTGATAGGCGACGCATTATCTACCGTAACCCTTACCTGCACCTTGCCGCTGAAGGGGAGGTTAGAGAGGTTAGAAAGGGTAATGCGAACGGGTTGCTGCTGGCTGAGATTGAGACCGCTCTCCCCTATATCTACCTTGGCCAACGCTAGGTCGCCCCGCTTGGGGTAGACCCCATCTTTCAGCTCTATTTGGAAATCCTGCACATCGCCCGCCGCCGAGCAGGGGGCCGCTAGCCCATCTTTAGGCCCCAAAACGATTCGCGCCCGGGCGGTGGTCGCTGTAAGTGCCGAGACATCGGGGGTGAACGTGGCTCGGTACTCCTTACCATCCTTAATCAGGTTCGCCTCTTGGCGCTCGGCTATGGAGAATTGCCCGTCGCCGTCCCAATCCACCCAGAGGGCCACACCCCATCCGTCGGGCACGCTGCCCCTGGCTACGGCCTCTACCGCATTCTGCGCTTCACCCCTATAGAGTTTCAGGTAGGGCGGAAGAATGGAGTAGCGGATAGCCCCCGTAAGCACTGGATTGAGCGGGGTAACCGCTCGGAATGCCTCCAGCTTTGCCAAGCGGGGAGCATCTTTAGGCTTTGGGGCTGGCCCAGGCGGCGGTATGCAGTAGCTATCGTAGATGGCGTAGGTGAAGAGTACGTTGTCGGTCTCATCAGTATCGTTACCCTCTATCGTCACTCCAATGCGCTTTGGTTCAGCTGGATCTACCCACACCCCTTGCCCTAGCGTGAAGGTGCTATCGCCAGGCTTCACCTCCACCTCCTCGGAGAATAGCTGCCCCTCCTCAGTGAATACGCGCACAGTAACCTGTTTCTGTTCAGACAGATAGGTATTTCTAAGAGTGATGGCTATCGGCACTTCAGCCCCGAAATCATCGCCCTGCTTGGTGGCAACCACCCCTACTATGGAGAGCGGATTTACTGCTGACACCAGATCTACGGTGGCCTCCCAGCCCTCACCGGTCTCTGCCCCCTGCAATGATTCAAAGTACAGAGTAACAGCCCCATCCTCTGCCTCGGAGATATAGGTAAGAGGGTTGGTAGCCAGATCGCTATAGCTTCCGCTGAGGCGTGCACGGAAGCGAACTTCCTCAAGGTTAAGGCTGTAGGGGGTCTGCACCGTGTATACGGCCAGGGCTGCGCTCCCCTCTACCAGGGAGAGTTTGGTGAAGCGAACCCGAACTTTCATGCCCCGAACCGAGGGCGTAAACTTTACAGTAGAGCCTTGGTTATCAGAGTAGTTTTGCAATGCACCCCCATTATCGGTAAAGGTGATGGCGTTGGCAACCTTCACCCACAGCTGGGGGTCGGTAACCACAGGCCCGAGCGGAGTGTTCTCCACCATCGAAGTTCCCATCGGCACCACGCGTCCCATGCTGTTGACAGTGTGGGTAACCGTAGCATTGGCTCTAGGATTCAGCGGATCTACCGTACAGGTGAACCTGAGCGGTATCAGCTCTCCGCGCGCTTGCTCTGTCCCCACATCCACCAGCATGCTCAGGGGAAGGCTGGCCATGCCTTTAAGGGATGGAACAGGAAGCGACGCAACCCACTTCTCTCCACGGTAGGCCTTGATTAACAAGTTTTTCATCTCCTCGGCACTCCGATTGACAAGCATCAAATCGAACCGCTCTCTCCCGAGATTCGCCCCATCGGCAGGGCCTGATATAAGGTGCAGCTCTACCCCCTTCGTCGTGGTAGGCCGTTCTACCGCTACCCGTGTGAGTACTAGAATATCCTTAGCCCCTCGCCCGGCAAATTCAACTGAGAGGCTGCAGTTCTGCCCACCCTCCAGCGAGTAGTACCACTCTTGGTCAAATCCCGAGGCTAGCTGCTCCTGCATGCCCTCAAGGCTGGTAAGCGGCTTACCGTTTGCCGCTACCCGCATGCGAGCCGTTGCGGGGTTGCCCTTTTCGGCCGGGAGTAGTGCGCCTGAGAGGTGGAGTAGTACCCGTTCGCCCGCGGGGATACCCGTAAGGTCGAGGCTGCACATCCTCAGCGATGCCAGGTGTGAGGAATTCTTGCCCGTGTTGAAGTAATCGGATTCGTCAAAATCCGCATCCCCTTTTAAGCAGGTGAACGCGAGGGCGGTAGAGCCAGCTGGGAGGTCGTTGAAGGTCTGGTTCATATACCTAACCTGCACCCCATCGCCAGCCTCTACCCGGAAGAAGCGAGAGGGGTAGGTGGTGAATGTTTCAGAGAATGGCAGGCTGCTTTCCGTTAGCACTACTGGTGCCGAATATCCCGCCAGAACCCCCACGGCTCGCTTACCATACCCCATTCCCCCAGGCAGCTTGCAGGCCACCGAGACTATCGGGCGCTCTATACCCGCTATCATGCTCGCGGGCAGAGTAAACACGGTATCATGCTGGCTAGCGGTTTCCCCAAGCTGAACGAACCCGTCGCCGTGTTCCACACCAGCCGCTGCCGATGGCGTGGCAGCATCGGGATCGGCCAGTAAGACTACATAGCCATTGGTTGCAGTGGTGTTCTTCCTCCAGGTCAGTTTCCAACCGTCGAGACCGCAGTTGCCCTGTTCAATGCCTAGCCCCTTTGGCTGCGGTGCGATGGTGAATGGATGGTCGCTCTGGGCAATGTTTCCCTTGGTATCAATGGCGCGGACGAGAGCCCTAGAAGTAATGGGGGTATTTGTAGGGATGGTACTGGGCAACGCAACGGCATCCTTCTCCACCCTACCGAGCGCGCTCCATGTAGAACCGCCATCGCATGACAATTCTAGCGCATAGGGCGCAACCAACCCCTCTACAGCTATGTAGGCTTGCTGCCCAGGCGCAAGGAACTCCCCGCCCGTTGGCGAAATGATACGTGGCGAGGCGAACTCAAAGAACCAGGTAAGCGCGAAGTGCTGGCGCTGGTCCCCGACTATCTCCTTGGGCAGCACCGTGAGCTCTACCGAGGAGTTCCCTGCAAGCTCGCTGGCCGATAGGGTAATTTGCTCTATATTGTTGAGATTATCCTCCTTACGAGCAGCTGGTTTCTCTAGTCCCCAGCGGGTGTGGTCGCAAACCCAAGGGTGATAATCAACACCCCCAACGGTTAGCGAGAGGTTGAGGTCGTTCACCAGTGCCCGTTGCCCGTAGGCCGCTGGGCGTACCACCGCGGGGTCGTTCCACGTGAGCATAACACGCACCCCCGTACACCCCTTAGGAATGGAAAGCGTGCGCGTATAGCGGTCTCCCAGCTTTAGGGAATCGAGGCAATACCAACCGTTCTCTAGCGAAACTGCGGCACGCTCTGCATTCATAATGCCATAGCCGAACTGGAAATCAGGCCCCGGCCTCCCGGCATCGGTGGCAGTATTGGCCAGTACCCCGCGGAGTAGGGCGCTCGGGAGCTCCTGCCCATGGTGGAGCTGCGCGTAACGTTCGCTAAGCAGCGCAGCATGCCCCGTTACGGTAGGGCAGGCCATAGAGGTGCCACTCTCTTGCAGGTAGCCGTTGCCCGACTTGGTGCTGTAAACCTCTAGCCCTTTGGCGCAAATGGTGGGGAACAGGCGACCGTCGTCTTGCGGTCCCCAATTGCTGAACACGGTCATCTGCCCCCATTGGTCGACAGCTCCCACATGGAGCGAATTCTTTGAACGATTGCTAGCTGTTCCGTAGCCCTTTCGCCCTACGAGAGCCTGAATCTCCATCGGGCAGGACTGCTGATCGTTACCTGCCGCGAAGATATGGGTGAGGGTAGGGTAACGACAGGCGAGAAGGTCAAGATTGTAGTCGGATTCCCTATATGTAAGTGACTGTAGATCTTGGCAAACCTGCGCAAGGTAGGTACCATACGAATTCTGCGTAAGGGTGATGCCGAAATCCTCGCGCGCCTGGGCCATCTCCTGCTGCGGTGTAAGGCCGTTTTTCTGCCTATTGAAATTATAAGTCCACGCTTTGGATTCTGGCGCCATACCCCGCGCATCAGGATCGAGCAGGCCAGCCCCCAGCACCGTACCCGCCACGTGGGTTCCGTGGTCATCAAAGAGTTCAGACTCCTGCACGCTAATCCGCAGGCCAAAGTCGACATGATGCGTAACATCGGCATCCCAAATCCCTACGCGAATACCCCTTCCCGAGAGGCCACGTCCGCCAAGCGAGGGTGGCGTACTGAGTATACTCGCCCGCCCGAGGATGCGGCCCGTGGCGTTGTAGAGGTGCGCCGGCGGATCTTGCAGATTTACCGCCAGCACCCACGGCAGGCTGGCCACCTCGTAGGCCGACGCCACTGGCATCACGGCATAGGCCGCCCTGAAGGCTTCGGCCACCTCCACGTTGCGCAGGCCGAGCCGTGCTAGGGCGGCGGACACCTCAGCGGGGGTGGCGTTGGCCGCGTAGCGGACCACCACCCGCACAGCATCCATACCCGCCTGGGCGTACTCTGGGATGCGGGGCTCTGTAGGAGCTACCCAGCCCAGCGATCTGCCACGCTGCGCTGCATCGCTCTGGGGCTGCAGGGCAGTGCAGAGCTTCTGCGTAGGCTGGAGTTGCATCAGGGAGGTGTGCTGCCCGGGGTGCTGCGCGAAGAGCGCCAGCGGGGCCAGCAGGGCGAGTAGCAGGGGAAGTAGTCCAAATCGTCGCATACGCATTGAGGATTAGATTGTGAGGCTTCCTAACCGGGTCGAAACCCGAGAAAAAACGCACGCAAGTTAGCGAAAATTTTATTTGCGATGTGGTACTAGTTATTCGTGATGCGGGATCTTTTATTCGCGACGCGGCACGCCACGTCGCTACAAAGACGGTGCAAGCCAGGAGCGTTGGATTATTCGTAGATTCCAGAATCGTCCAAGGGCGAATCCGATTTCTATCGGTTGACGGGATTGGATATCGCGATCTCGGTAGGGGCGGTGCCGAGCGCAGCGAGTGCCCGCCGGTCCGCCCGCGAATGCCTGTCGATTATTTTGTCCATCGGCTTCTATTCGCGTTGTGGTACCATTTATTCGCGATGCGGCCTCTTCTATTCGTGCCGCGGAATTTTCTATTCGAACCGCGGCGCGCCACCTCGCTACAAAGCCCCCCACCTCTGGCTCGCACCATGCTATTGCTCGCAACCGATTGGTTGTAAGGATTTTTGCATCCATTTAGACCATCCCGACCCTCTCCCATTCGCCAGACCTTCCCTAGACCTTCGCCGTACCATCGCCG
>LIIK01000101.1 GCA_001421095.1 Candidatus [Bacteroides] periocalifornicus
TTTGATAAGGAATACCAGTCGCAAATCCTCTCTTTAGAGCGTTTTATAGAGATAGTAAAAAACTAGGGGCTATCAAAATGCGATAGCCTATTCCCTATAAAGGGATAGAGAGCTACGTCTCTAGCGCCGCCCCTACGATAACCCCCTTACTTCAACACCTCTCGCAACGCCTCGGCGGTATAGCCCTTACCAGCAGCTACCACCTCGGGCGTCCCCGTCGCGACGACCGAGCCACCCCCATCGCCACTCTCTGGGCCAATATCTATCAGGTGGTCTGCACACCGAATGACGTCCAAGTTATGTTCGATGACAATGACCGTATTCCCTCGCT
>LIIK01000102.1 GCA_001421095.1 Candidatus [Bacteroides] periocalifornicus
GAACGCGACTATGTCTATGTCGGCTCGTTTGCCCTCTTTGCCATCCCCGTCGGGTTGGCACTGTTGCCCCTTTACGCTTTTTGGAAAAAACACCTCGGGCGACGAATCGCTACCGCGCTCACCCTCCTCGTACCGCTCCCCCTGCCACTTCTCCTTTTGTGCACAAATTACGCTTCGCACGATCGATCGGGACGCTACTTCGCACAAGAGCTCGCCCATAATTACCTTGCAGGGCTGCCCTCGCAAACGCTCCTTTTCACCGAAGGGGATAATGATACCTATCCGCTCTGGTATCTCCAGCAGGTCGAGGGCTTCCGCACCGACGTGCG
>LIIK01000103.1 GCA_001421095.1 Candidatus [Bacteroides] periocalifornicus
GGACGTAAAGATCGGCGCGCAGGTGGTGCAGGACTTCCGTTACAACGACCATGACGCAATTATCCCGTTGCTCTTCCAGTCAGGCTACCTCACTATCAAGAATACCATTGCTAGGGCTACTATCTTTCAGCTAGGGTATCCGAATGAGGAGGTGCGTTTCGGGTTCTTGCATGAGCTGTTACCGCTCTATTCGAGCCTTACGCGCACGAACATAGATATCGTTGTCTTAGAGCTCTATGAACTTTTTGATAAAGGGGATTTGGCGGGTGCTATGAAGCACGTCTCGGTGATCCTCGCGGGGATAATCTATGGCAACATCCCGAAC
>LIIK01000104.1 GCA_001421095.1 Candidatus [Bacteroides] periocalifornicus
ACGGACAAATTAAAACATCAATTTGCGAATACAGCCCCTCTATCTCCGCACGCTTCAATAGTCCTAAAAATTTCACTTCCGACATCGTTGCCGCTTTATCTGCCACCGCGAGAGCAAACGCTGACTCCTCTCGCGCCCCGACAAGCCAAAACTCACATTGTTGGCGCAAATTGGTGGGCAATAGCTGTATGGCCTCTACGAAGATATCCTGCCCCTTAATATAGCATATACTCCCTACAACAGCGAACACAACCTTTGCCGAGTGTCGTTCCTTCCGTTCCCTTCCGAAATCCTCCATACCAAAGCAGAGCAGCCCTCGCAC
>LIIK01000106.1 GCA_001421095.1 Candidatus [Bacteroides] periocalifornicus
TGGAGAAATCGGCTGTTGCGCTAAGGGCACAACTCACTACGGATCTAGACGACGGCATCGCCCTTGTTGAGACTACCGCAAAGCTCTTTGCAACAGAACAGCCCCAAGGACGCCGCGAAGAGCTCATTAGGATGTTAGAGACCGCCCTTGCTCAATACCCGTCTATTTTTGGCGTTGGAGTCGTTTATGAGCCCAATTCGCTGGATGGTGACGACGCTGCCTCCGTGTATGCGCGAGGGTGTAACTATCGAGGGCAGTTCTGTCCGTATGTTTCCATCAATGCGCAACATCAAGCCAAGTTGGACGATACGCTT
>LIIK01000049.1 GCA_001421095.1 Candidatus [Bacteroides] periocalifornicus
TACGGCGATGGTACGGCGCAGATACGGCGAAGGGTAGGCTTAAGAGGGGGAGAGCAGCCCCATTTCACCGCGCAGGTCATGGTGGGCGAGGCGGCGAGATGCGCAGTTCGTTGGCGTTTTTCAGCGGGGCTTTATTTGGGGGGCGTAGGTATGGCTTAAGGGGCCAGGAGGGTGGTGAAATCTGTCAGATTGGCAGCCTCCCGGATCCCCTCCCCGCGTTCTTTGGGCTTTGGCACAAGGATTGCTAGGTGTCCTAATAGTACGCACCGTGTGGGTGTGTAGAGTTTGAGGGTTACACGTAAGAAATTACTTAAAGCATATGGGCAAGATAATAGGTATAGACCTGGGAACTACGAACTCCTGCGTAGCCGTGATGGAGGGCAATGAGCCGGTGGTAATCACCAACAGCGAGGGCAAGCGGACGACGCCGAGCGTGGTGGCCTTTGTGGACAACGGGGAGCGCAAGGTGGGCGACCCGGCCAAGCGGCAGGCGATAACCAACCCGGAGCGGACGGTGTTCTCTATCAAGCGGTTCATGGGCGAGACCTATGACCAGATGGCCAAGGAGATAGCCCGTGTGCCCTACAAGGTGGTGAAGGGTGAAAACAACACCCCCCGGGTGTCGATTGACGGGCGTCTCTACAGCCCGCAGGAAATCTCAGCCATGATTCTCCAGAAGATGAAGAAGACGGCAGAAGACTACCTGGGGCAGGAGGTAACCGAGGCCGTGATAACGGTGCCGGCCTACTTCAGCGATTCGCAGCGGCAGGCTACCAAGGAGGCCGGGGAGATCGCGGGGCTCAAGGTTCGCCGAATAATCAACGAGCCAACGGCAGCCGCGCTGGCCTACGGGCTCGACAAGCAGCATAAGGATCAGAAGGTTGCGGTATTCGACCTCGGGGGCGGTACTTTTGATATTTCGATCCTAGAGCTGGGCGATGGTCTCTTTGAGGTGAAATCGACCAACGGGGATACCCACCTTGGGGGGGATGATTTCGACCAGCAGATTATCAACTGGTTGGCCGAGGAATTCCAGAAGGATGAGGGTATCGACCTCCGCAAGGATCCCATGGCGCTGCAGCGTCTGAAGGAGGCGGCGGAGAAGGCCAAGATAGAGCTCAGCAGCAGCAGCGAGACGGAGATCAACCTCCCCTACATAATGCCAGTGAACGGGATACCGAAGCACCTGGTGAAGAAGCTGACGCGGGCGAAGTTCGAGCAGCTGTGCGATAGCCTGATCCAGTCTACGATAGAACCTTGCCGTAAGGCGCTGGCAGATGCCAACCTGAAGGCGAGCGATATCAACGAGGTGATCTTGGTGGGCGGTAGCACGCGTATCCCGGCCATTCAGCAGGTGGTAGAGAAGTTCTTCGGCAAAACGCCTAGCAAGGGGGTAAACCCTGACGAGGTGGTGGCCATAGGCGCTGCGGTGCAAGGCGGCGTGCTTACGGGCGAGGTGAAAGATGTGCTGCTGCTCGACGTAACGCCGCTGTCGCTGGGTATCGAAACGATGGGCGGGGTCTTCACCAAGCTGATCGAGTCGAATACCACCATCCCAGTGCGCAAGTCTGAGACCTTCTCCACGGCGGCAGATAACCAGCCCTCGGTAGAGATCCACGTGCTGCAGGGCGAACGGCCTATGGCTGCGCAGAACAAGACCATCGGTCGCTTTATGCTCGATGGTATACGCCCAGCACCGCGCGGGGTGCCGCAGATTGAGGTGTCATTTGACATAGATGCGAACGGTATCTTGAACGTGTCGGCAAAGGATAAGGACACGGGCAAAGAGCAGAAGATCCGCATAGAGGCAAGCAGCGGCCTGAGCCAGGAGGAAATAGACCGTATGCGCGATGAGGCTAAGGCGAATGCCGCAGCAGACCACGAGGCGCGCGAAAAGGCCGACAAGGTGAACAAGGCCGACAGCGTGATATTCCAGAGCGAGAAGCAGCTCAAGGAGTTCGGCGATAAGCTCTCGCCGGCCAACAAGAGCACGATAGAGGCGGCTATTGCCGAGCTGAAGGAGGCGCATGACAAGGCCAACATCGGCGCTATCGACGGCCTGATAGAGAAGGTGAACAACGCCTGGGCTGCGGCGGGCAACGAGATGTACGGTCAGCCTGGCCAGGGTGGACAACCCGGGGCAGATCAAGGCCCACAGCCCAACCAAGGCGGCAAGGATGACGGCGAGGTGACGGATGTGGACTTTGAGGAGGTGAAATAGGTTTGCCTAAAATCACCTAGCAAGTATAGAAAAATCCCAGTAATTCAATAGATTACTGGGATTTTCTTATTTCTCAATAGTAGTTGCGGGCTATTGTTTTATCCCTATATTTGTACCATATTTGTTCCGAGGCTTAAAGGGGGATAGGGAGAAAGCAAAAGGTAGCTTGCATGCTGTAAGGGCAGCATAGATTTCGCTTGCTGATGCCATTGTGATTTTTGCTATAGAACGAGATGCTTTTTAAACGTTTAGTCCCAAAAATGAAAGAAGAGTTTCAGGAAGTGTCGGCATCTTTGCTGCGCGAGGGCCTAGACCCCACCTATCTATCGCGAGAAAGGGGGATACTGCGCTATCTTAACCCCGCTTTTCTATCGGGCGATAACGAGAAGTATATGAAGCTGTACGATCGGCTGGCGCCGCTATACGACTTCGGCGAGCGTTGGATCGGTTGGTTCAAATACGGTAACTCGGTGGCCAGGATGCGCAGGGAGATGATGCAGCTGCTGGAGTGGAAGCGCGATGCCAAGGTGCTTTACGTTTCTATCGGCACTGGGAAAGACTTTAACTATCTGCCTAAGCGCGTGGATGCCGAACGCCTCGAGATAGTAGGCGTAGACATTTCCATGGGCATGCTACGTCGAGCCCAGAGGGTGTGGGGGCATAGGCTCAGGCTATCGTTAGTGAACTGCGCTGCCGAGGATTTGCCCTTTGCCGATAACAGCTTCGACATCGTCTTCCATGTGGGCGGCATTAATTTCTTCTCAGACAAGCCGCGGGCGATTCGCGAAATGTATCGTGTTGCCAAGCCCGGCGCGCTGCTGTTGGTAGCCGATGAAACGCAAGATTTCGTAGAAAGCCAGTATCAAAAGAATGCGCTCACCAAGAAAGCCTACCAAGATGCCCATTTCGACCTCGCGGAAATAGAACATGCCATTCCGGCAGAGGCGCTTGACTGCAAAACGCACTACCTCTGGGATAAACGGTTTTACGCCATCACGTTTAGGAAGGGGAAATGAAGAAGGAACAGCATAAATTATCCATTCGCTTCTTCAACGACCGTGAAGTGAGAGCCGTATGGGACGATGAGAACAGCAAGTGGTGGTTCTCTGTGCTCGATATTATCGGGGCTATCAATGTGCAAGACGACTATCAGAAAACGCGAAACTACTGGAAGTATCTCAAGACGAAACTAAAGAAAGAGGGGCACGAACTGGTTAGCGCCACTAACCGGTTGAAACTTTATGCACCGGATGGCAAGCGTCGGTTGACGGACGCTTTAGATGGCGCGGGGGTTACGCTATTGGCAAAGGCAATCCCCAATGCAAAGGCTGCAGGCCTCTGCAAAAGTCCAGTATGCGTTCAATCTTTATAGTGGGCTTTTCCATTCTTTCGGGTAAGTGGTTTTTAATCAAGTGATTCAATTTATCGAAGGCCGTATCGAAGCGGCGTGCTCCATTGTTTATGCGAGTTTTGCAGAGATTCTTGGTAGGGGCGATGCCGAGTGTAGCGAGCGCTCGCCCAGCGCTGTAGGTATCCTCTAGTATGGCGGTATCGATTGAATTTCCCTACCTTTGCCTAAAAAATTTTCCCCCATGTCAATCCAAGAGAACCTCTCCCGCCTGCGGGCGACTATCCCGGCGGGCGTTACGCTGGTAGCGGTGTCTAAGACCTGGCCTGCGGAGGCCGTACTGCAGGCCTACGATGCGGGGCAGCGGGTATTCGGCGAGAATCGGGTGCAGGAGCTGGTGGCCAAGGCAGCAGACCTCCCGGGCGATATCCAATGGCATCTCATAGGGCATCTGCAGCGCAATAAGGTGAGGCAGGTGCTGCCGCATGTGGCGCTGATCCATTCGATAGACTCCACCGAGCTGCTGGAGCGGGTGGACCGCGAGGCTGGGCAGCTGGGGCGCAGGGTAGATGTGCTGCTGCAGGTGCATATAGCGCAGGAGGAGGCCAAGACGGGCTTTAGCTACCCCGAGGCGGAGGCGCTGCTCCAGGGAGGGCAGCTTGCAGGCTACCGGAATGTGACGGTGAGGGGGCTGATGGGGGTGGCGACCTTTACTGACAATATGGCGCAGGTAAAGGCAGAGTTCGAGGGGCTACATGCGCTCTACGCGAAGGTTAGGGAGGCTGGATGGCTGAATCCTAGCGAGTTCAATGTCCTGTCGATGGGCATGAGCGGAGACTACCAGCTGGCCATAGCATGCGGCGCCACCATGGTGCGGGTGGGGAGCTTGATATTCGGGCACAGGGACTACGGCGCAGGGGCGTAAAGGGCTGGGATAGATTTTTAGCCATTTGGCAATGGCTTTGCGGTGAGAACCGTTCGTTATTCTGCAGTTCGTAAAATAAAATCGCGGTGCTCTAGCTAGGGGCTGCGGTTTTTCATTGCATTTTCATTACCTTTGCCACCCAAAGGAAAAGATGGATTCGGGTATGGTGGCGTTTGAGCGTTTTACGCTGGACAACGGGCTGAGGGTGGTGGTGAATACCGATACTCGCACTCCGCTAGTGGCTATGGCGATAGCCTACGATGTGGGGGCGCGCGATGAGGAGGCTGCGCACTCTGGCTTTGCCCACCTCTTTGAGCATCTGATGTTTGGCGGCAGCGTGAATGTGCCGAATTTCGATACGCCCATGCAGCGGGCTGGAGGATCGAATAATGCCTTCACCTGTAGCGATTTCACCTGCTACCATTGCGTGATGCCTGCGGCCACGGTGGAGACGGCCTTCTGGCTGGAGAGCGACCGTATGCTGAGCCTCGCCTTTACGCCCGAGAGCTTAGAGGTGCAGCGGAAGGTGGTGGTGGAGGAGTTCAAGCAGACCTGCCTGAATGAACCGTATGGCGATGTGAGCCACCTGATGCTGGATTTGGCGTATAAAATTCATCCTTACCGTTGGCCGACCATCGGCATTAAGCCCGAGCATATAGAGCAGGCTACCATGCCGCAGGTAAAGGCGTTTTTCGCCAAGCACTACCGTCCTTGCAATGCGGTAATGGCGCTCTCAGGTAATATAACGTTGGAGAAGGCCAGGATGCTTTGCCTTAAGTGGTTTGCCCCAATACCAGGCGGTGTGAAACCCAGTAGGAATTTGCCAGCGGAACCGAAGCAAACGGAGATACGTCGCCTAGTGGTGGAGCGCGAAGTGCCAGAGAATGCGCTCTTCATGGCGTTCCACATGCCCGGGCGGTTCACTGCGCAGTTCCCTGTATACGATGTGGCGAGCGACCTACTGGCCAACGGGCGCAGCTCACGGCTCAAGGAGCGGCTGGTGGCCAAGGGGAAGTGCTTTTCGATGCTTGAGGCCTCGGTGATGGGGACGGTAGATCCTGGGCTCTTTGAGGTCTACGGGCAGCTGCTAGAGGGTGTTACCTACCAAGAGGCGGAGGCGGCTATCTGGCAAGAGCTGCAGGATCTGGTGAATGTGGGGCAACCCGAGCTGGAAAAGGTGCAGAATAAGTATGCGGCCACCCTGCGGTATGATGAGCTCAGCATTAAGAACAGGGCTCTGCAAATGGCCGAGTACGAACTCTACGGAGGGGCAGAGCAGCTCAACGAGCGCGAGGCCAAGCAGCGTGCTGTAACCACGGGGCAGGTGGCCACGGTGGCAAAGAATGCTTTGGTACCAGAGAATGCCTGCGTGCTGGAGTACAGGGCAAAAGCTATTTGACAATATGGCAGCCGAGATGCTAGATAGGGTGAATGGGCCAGGGGTGGAGTGGGGCGAAACGTTCGAGGTTCCGGCGTTTGACCAACGGGTATTGCCCAATGGGCTCCCAGTGTGGATGCTGCCAGAGGAGGAGGAGGGGGTGGTAAGCCTACGATTGCTCTTCGCGGTGGATGGGCGTTGGGGTATTACGCCAGCTGTGGCGCATGGCACCATGGAGCTTATGCCCCGTGGCGCTGGTGCTAAAAGTGAGCAGGCTATCTTTGAGGCGCTAGACGGCTGGGGATCGCAAGTGGCGTTTTCCTACAGGTTGGACTATGGAATGGTGTGGGTGCGCACTCTGAGGCAGAATTTTACTGATACAATCATGCTGCTGCGGGAAGTGCTTACGCAGCCAGCCTACGGTGCAGAATCGCTGGTCGCTTGGCAGAATAGCGAGGAGGCTGCGCTTAGGGTGTCGCTACAGCAGCCCGATACTCTGGCTATGCGGGCACAGCTGGATGCGCTATACCCAAAGGGGCATCGGTATGCCGCCTTTTCGCAGCTGGGCGACTACCAGAGGGTGGATGCCCAGGCGCTTCGCCACGCCCACAGGCAGTGGATAGGGGCGGCAAATTGCAAAGCGATCTATGTGGGTTCCTACGATGCGGTGCTATACCAGGGGCTATGCGAGGCCCTCGGGAATGCCACATGGGGAGAGGCGAAGGCGGCTGGGCAAGGAGGGTATATCAGCCCGAAGGCGACGGGTGAACGGGAGCCGCTGCGCCAGTCGGCCTCTGCTATGAAGAATCAGGCCTCTATCCGCATGGGTTTACTTCTGCCTAAACTGCCGCTAGAGGAGCTGTGGGGCATCACATTCGCCGTCAACCTGCTGGGAGGGTACTTTGGCAGTCGGCTGATGACAAACCTGCGGGAGCGCAATGGGTACACCTACGGCGTATCAGCCCAGGTGCATCAGCTTCTCGAGGCTACGCGGGTGGGGATTGGCACGGAGGTGGGCAATGACTGCCTGCTCCCGGCGATTCGTGAGATAGCACATGAACTGGCAACCCTACAGGACACGCTACCCAGCCATGATGAGTTGGAAGAGCTTAAGGCCTACCTGATTGGCGGTCGTTTACGGAGTTTCGATGGGCCATTCCAAAGCGCGCAGACGCTCCAGCAGCTTGTGGAGAACTGGGAGTTGCCAGACGATTACTTCGCAGGGCAATTGCGCTTTATACGGAATATCACCCCCGAGCGGGTGCAGGAGGCTGCCAAGAAATGGCTCAACCCGAAGGATTTTACGCTGAGTGTAGGCGGCGATGACAGGGTGGTTCGGCAGGCGAATTGGCCGCTGGTGTAGTGTAACTTTTTGGCCTAATATGATGCAAAATCGTACAATGAAAGCATTATTCTACAGAACTGTAATATTGCTGATAGCGTTGGGCATTGCTGATTTTTCGGTCTCTTTCGCCCAAACACCGCAAAAAAGCAAAGTGCCACAAACGCCCACGGTGCGGTATATCACCTCGGACCCCGCCACAGGGGCTGTCACTATATACTGGGCTGGGTGTGAGCATGACAATCTCTACCCAGATGCCACTGGCTACCAGGTCTACGTCCGTAGGCAGAATTCCCTTGGGGACTGGAATAATGACCCAGTAGGGCTGCCGCAGTCGACCACCGTATTCTCATACCAGGATATAGGGGCAGGGGCCAATACTGGGCCGGTAACCTACACCGTGGCGGCACTAGGGCCCGATGGTGCTAGTCCGCTTGCTCCTTTCCATACTACAGTGTTTCTTAAGGCAACCTATGACACCTGTGCTGATGAGGTGCGGCTAGAGTGGACACCGTACATCGGCTGGGGCAATAGGGTGAGGAGCTATGAGATTTATAGCGGTGAGAGCCCTATTTGGGGGAATCTTTCCGTACAGACAACGGTGCCGGGCACGGAGAACAATAAATCGTTTAAAGTTCCGCTGAATAAGAACCTCTACTACTACGTGAAGGCCTATAAGGATGGCGATACGGTATCTTCGCGGTCAAATCTTGTGGAGATACGCACGCGCGAGGTACGTGTAGCCCCGAACCTAGGGATTGATACAATACACTGCTTTCCAGATCGTAACCGTATAACCTACCACATCGATTCACTCTCGAAGGTGAGCTATTTTAGCCTGCTTCGGGCTGATGGTACAAGCGAGGCAGAGATGCGGCGGACGGAAGTTGAAATTGTGCGGCTTATGCGGGGTGGGGCTGGTGAAACGATTGATACCCAGGGAGGGGGCAACGTAGTGAGTGGCATAAAGCATTACTACTATTTGACCGCGGTGGATGGGTGTGGGAAGAACGTTGCACGTTCATTGCTGAAAAGCACCGTAATCGTTCGTGCGAGCAGTGGTAAGGAAGAGAATTCCATAACGTGGGACGAATTGGAGGTTGTCCAGGGGCATAGGGCGGAGTATAGGGTGTACCGAACTTCAGCAAAGGGTGGAGAACAGGAGGAGAAGGAGATAGCCGTAGTGCACAGTGGGGCAACCCTTGAATGTTCTGACGATGTCTCAGAGTTCAAGCGTAAGGGCTTTTCAGACCAATTTTGCTACATGGTGAAGGCTTGGGAATTGGATGAGCGAGGGCAGCGGACACGTGTGACGATATCAAAACCCACGTGCACGCAGGTTCAGGCAGAGGTGATTCTCCCTACCGCGATATCACCTCGAGAGACCGGGCAAACGCAGACATCTCCGAGGAATGTATTTGCCCCCATCAGCACCTTTGCAGCTAATTATAAGTTGCTCATTTACAATCGGGATGGTCGTTTAGTTTTCAGCGGGCAGAATAGGGGTTGGGATGGTAGATTGAAGGATGGGACTTATGCCCCCGAAGGGGCCTATATCTACCGGGTAGAGCTGATTTCACCAGACCGCAGCCCGGTGGTGCGTACAGGTTCTTTCATGGTGGTGTACCCTACTACTAGCAATAACGTGCCGCTTTAGCGTGTAGGGCTCGGTGGGGTTTGCCCTTTTGAGAGAGGCGGGAGCTTTACAGCGAGCAATAGTTTAGGGTGAGGCTATCAGTTACGGTTGGCTTGCTGGTTTTCTGGTTTCGGTGGCGAGTGGTAGTTGTAGCCAGTAGGGTTATGATCTTGCAAGTCAACATGATCTGGTAGCGATGGTGGAGGTGAAGATTGAGTCGTTGCCCAGCATATTGCACGCAGGTATCATAGTGAAGGTAGGCTGGCGTGGCTCTATTAATCGTGTGTATCTCTTTACCTAAGTAATGCCGTGGACAGGGAAAAAGAGGTGCGTAATACCTCGGTAGATCCTACAGCTTCAGCGTCTCCTGTGGAGGCAGAGGGGGGTGTGCGCCAGGCAAGTACCGTGAGCGAAACGCCACTTGCGGCCAGTTTGGCGATCCCCGATCAGCCTTTTACGCCAGAGGAGGAGAGAGGGATAGAGGCCGCACTGCGTGATTTGCTGGATACCGCG
This sequence comes from Candidatus [Bacteroides] periocalifornicus, assembly GCA_001421095.1. Classification (GTDB taxonomy): domain Bacteria; phylum Bacteroidota; class Bacteroidia; order Bacteroidales; family CAJPTX01; genus Bacteroides_D; species Bacteroides_D periocalifornicus. The sequence goes on from LIIK01000049.1 coordinate 9,364, forward strand.
GCGGCCCGGGGGCGATTCTCAAGAGAGCAGCTGACGCTGATAAGCCAGGCCTTCGATGTGGCACGCAGGGCGCATGATCGTGTGCGTCGGAAATCGGGTATTCCCTATATATACCACCCGGTAGAGGTGGCCAAAATAGTATCGGCTCTGTTGCCGGGCGACGAGATCGCCATTGCGGCCGGACTACTCCATGACGTGGTAGAGGACACCGAGGTTCAGCTCGATGAGATAGCGCAGGAGTTCGGCACGGAGGTGGCGAATGTGGTTGATGGGCTTACCAAGATCGCAGGGCTTAGCGAGAAAGGTGAATCACTCCAGCTAGAGAACTACATGAAGCTCCTGAGCGCTATGGACAGCGATGTTCGGGTGGTGTATGTGAAGCTGGCAGATCGGCTGCATAACATGCGCACCCTAGAATCGATGCCCGACGATAAAAAACGTAAAATCACTAGCGAGACGAACTTTATCTATGCGCCGCTGGCTGAGCGCTTAGGGCTATATTCTATACGGGACGATCTGCTCGACCTCTGCCTGCTGCACGAGCGGCCAGAGCAATACCGTTCGATTGAGGAAAAGCTGAGCCAGAGTGGGAAGGCCAATGAGGATCGGATTCGTGAGCTAAGCCAACCAATAGCCAAGTATCTGAAGCAGTACGGGCTAGTGCCGCAGATTACGAGTAGGGCTAAAGCCATAAGCTCCATCTACCGGAAGATGGAGAAGAAGCATATCCCCTTTGAGGAGGTATATGATGTTATGGCTATGCGCGTTGTATTTACCCCTCGCCCGGGTATCCCTGAGCGCACCCAGTGCTGGTTTATTTACCAGCTTATCACCGACCTTTACACGGTAATGCCAGAGCGCACCCGCGATTGGGTAACAAGCCCTAAAACGAGTGGCTATGAGGCCCTCCACTGCACAATACTCACCAAAGAGGGCAGCTGGCTTGAAGTACAGATTCGCACCGAGCGGATGAACCGTATAGCCGAGGAGGGGAATGCTGCGCACTGGCGCTATAAGGAGGGGGTGCGTGCCGAACAGCCAGGGATGAATCCAAGAGAGTTCATAGAATCGTTTCGGAACAATGTGCTCTCAAATCAGATTGTGGTTCTAGATCGTAAGAATCGCAAGCATACGTTGCCTCGCAATGCCACGGTGCTGGATTTTGCCTATGATATAGCCGAATCGTTGGGTAATAATTCGCTCGGTGCCCTTTTGAATGGCGAGCTGATCAATCTTGACCACCCGCTTCGGGGGGGCGAGAAAGTAGAGATCATAGATGCTCCGTCTCAACGCCCCTCGCCCAAATGGCTCGATTTTGTGCGTACCACAAAAGCTAGCGAGGCCATTACTCGGAGTCTTAGAGCACAAGCCAAGGCTCTCATGGACAATGGGATGCTAGTATTCTCCAGCATAGCTAAAAAGGCAGGCTATACGCTCTATAGGAATGACTTTGCCCCATTACTGCGAGCGTTTGACTTGGTAGACCTCCGCGATCTTTACACTGGATTGGCCGATGGTCTTGTGAACTTCTCGGCATTGCAGCGATGGCTTTGGTGGAGGAAGTGGGCGCATCGGCTGGGAATAGTGCCGCGTAGAGGTGTTGCACTCGAGAGCCCTCCGCTAGATAGTGAGCTGGCACTACCCACGCCCCGGGTAGCAGAGAGCTCTGGGCGTAAGAAATGGGACCAGGCCACCTTTCAGCAAGTGCCGTGCTGCTACGCGCTCCCGGGCGATGAGCTTCTGCTATTCAAGGCAGAAGGAGGGCAGGTGTATGCCCATAGAGTAACGTGCCCAGAGGCTATCCGCTTGGGCGCGCAGCGTGGGAATCGTGTTGGGGCTTCAACTTGGGAACCTAGCGATGCGCGGCTTTACGCCTCGTACCTTTTTATCTCTGGTGAAGATCGGGTGAAGCTCCTGGCAGATATCTTCGCTGCGCTTGCCCGTAACGATCAGCGGGTGGATATTACACGGGTGAATCTTACCAGTCGGGATAAGGTTTTTAAGGGGGTTTTGTCTGTGAAAGTGAAGGGGCTAGCCGATCTTAATGCCGACATAGAGCAGGTGCTGCAGGTGCCGGGCGTCCGTCGGCTTTACCGCTTGAGTGGAGGGGAACATTCACAAGATTAGCGGGATGCCCAGGAGGGAGTGCGCTGGGTGGAGGGCATGGAAGAATCCTATAGAAGAACGGGGATGTCTTATTTGGGTATCCTCTTTTTTTGTGAAATCTAGTATTCGTTTTGCTGAATTGTTGCTACAGGCTATTTTTGCCCTATAATGGTGTAAGTAGCTGTTTCACAATAATGAATAGCTTACGTTAGGTGTAGAGTGCGGAAGGTGTAGCAGGGTAGAATGGTTAAAACGAATGTAAAATACGCTAACTTCGCGGCATGAAGGATGCGAGGAGATATGCGGTTAGTGCGGCTATAAGCTCGCTATTCCTAGGCATTGCGCTGTGTATGGTGGCCAATTTTGTCCTCTATACGCATACGCATATCACCAAGCATGGGCAGCTCATTACGCATGCACACCCCTTTGCTAAGGATGCGCAGGGCAATCCGATAGAGGAGGGGGAGGATTCAGATACCGCCTCGTTCCTAATCAATGCCCTCCAGACGCTGGTTCTCTTAGAGCCCTATAAGCCACTCTTATCCAGCTGTGTGCGTTGGGTAGAGCGCCCCCTGCCTTGGAGCGAAGGGGATGAGTGCTTGGGCTACACCTGCGGGGTAGCGTGCCGTGCACCACCTGCTCTGGCAGCTTAGGGAGCTTGGCCTATTTAATCCACAGGGGGGAGTACACCCATTCTACTTAGGCTATACATGGCTAGAGGGATTACTCTGCCCGTTGGCCACTAGTAAGCAGTGAGCCTACTGTATCCAGATTCCATGGGCGTAGAGTTCTTGAGCAGGAGGCGGAGACTCTCTCAGGTAGGTGGCTAGCTTATGGGGGTAGAGTATCTGTACGGTACGGCTGCCAACTATAGCCAGTAGGAGATTGCATTTCTGGATAGTGGGTCAAAACGTAGAGTTCCCCTGTTTCCTTCCCCATTCGATTTTCGGTTCAATTGTGTGTGTAATTCTATTGATTGCAGTCATGAATATTAAGATGATTTTCAAGTGGCTCGTAGTGAGTACCACGTTGATTCTAGTATCATTTTGCGCAGTGGCAGTTCCCAGTAGGGCAAAGACGGGCGCGCACGTCACGGGGCATGTGTCATGCAACGGGCGAATGCTTTCCTTTGTTACCATTACCGTTCGGGGGACTACTATCGGCACAGCCACCGATGGGCAGGGCTACTACCGTCTGCCAGACTTGCCGCTGGGTGAGCAGACCATAGTGGCCAACAGCATTGGGTATCGCATTGCTACCAAGCAAGTGACCACTAAGCCGAATGAGAGTGTAGTGCTTGATTTTGAGCTTGAAGAGGATCTCCTGAATGTGGATGCCGTGGTGGTAACGGGCGATAAAGATGCCATAAGTCGTAGGGAGGCCTCTACCATCGTGAACTCGGTAACCCCGAAGCTCATGGTGCAGAACAATGCTCGTTCTATAAGCGAGGGACTCCCCTATATTCCAGGGGTTCGTATGGAGAATAACTGCCAGAATTGCGGTTTCAACCAGGTGCGCCTCAATGGTATGGAGGGTGAGTACACCCAGACTCTTGTCGATGGGCATCCTATTTTCAGCGGGCTCATGGGCGTCTATGGGCTGGAGTTCATCCCTGCCAACATGATAGAGCGGATAGAGGTGCAGCGAGGTGGGGGAAGTGCCCTCTACGGTAGCAATGCCGTGGCGGGAACCGTTAACCTTATTCTGCAAGACCCCATGGTCAACACTTTCCAGGCCGGTTTTAATACCGATTTCATCGGCGTTGGCATACGGGGGACAGGAGGCGTGAAGCCAGACTACAGTGCATCGTTCAACTCCTCAAACGTTACTGACAACAATAAGGCTGGCATTGCGGTCTATGGCAATGTGCGGTATCGGACACCGTTCGACCTCAATAATGACGGTTACTCCGAGTTGCCCCGCCTCAAGAATGCCACCGTGGGTACTCGGCTTTTCCATCGTATTGGCGATAGGGGTAAACTTTCACTTTCCTACTTCCATATTACCGAAGAGCGGCGTGGGGGCAATCGGTTCGACCGTCCCTACCATGAGGCCAATGTGGCAGAAGCGCCCCACCACAATGTTAATGTTCCCTCGTTGGTCTACACCCAGATGCTGCGCGAGAGCGATCTTCTCACCCTCAATGCCTCTTTCCAGCATGTGGATCGTGAATCCTACTACGGCGGTAAGGCTAACGGTAAGGATGCGCACCCCCTCAAAGATTACGGACTAACCACCGACCTTTCGTACAATTTTGGCGCGCAGTACGCAGCCCACTTCACGCAGAGCACTCTCATTGGAGGCGTTGATTTTACGGGCGAGCGGCTCAAAGACATCAAGCCGGGCTATACAGACTATTCTACCGCCCCCATCCTGAAGGATAAGAATGGAAACGATAGTCTGGCCGTAGATCAGGCAAAGGAAATAGAGAGCCTCACGGTGGCCAATCAGGTTACGACCACGGTGGGTGCATTCGCGCAGTACAGCCACCATATTGGGTGGGCTACCCTAACGGGAGGTTTCCGTATCGACCGCTACTCTGTAGAGGATCTCGCCTCTAAGACGGGATTCCACAATACTGGCATTGTGCCCGTGCCTCGGGTTTCCATTCTGCTGTCGCCCATTCCTGAGCTGCAGCTACGAGCCAACTATTCGATGGGTTACCGTAAACCCCAGATGTACAATGAGGAGCTGCATGTAGAGGTAGCTGGTGCCAAGCAGATAGTGCAACGGGTAGCTAGTGACTTACGGCGTGAGACTAGCCACAGCGCCATGCTCTCGGCAGACTATAATCGGCAGTTCCACCACCTCGCATTGGGCGTGCTGGCCGAGGGTTTCTACACCCGGCTTAAGGATGCCTTCATCAACAAGCGCCATGATGCTGACGAAGAGGGCACTGTGCTGCTAGAGCGGATGAACTTTGCCGATGGTGCAACAATCTATGGCGTAAACCTCGAGGTGAATGTGGCGCCTAGTCGTGATCTGGCCTTTAAGCTTGGTGGTACGTTCCAGAAGAGCCAGTACGCCAAGGATGTACCTGAGGATCTGAACAGTGGGAGGCGAGATTTTCTCCGCACCCCTTCGTTATACGGATTCCTGCTGGGCGACTGGAAAATAGGGGCAGGCTTCAAGCTCAATGCAAGCTTCAATCTCACAGGCCCTATGGATGTGGTGTACGAGGGCAAAAAGGCTCGCAATGAAGAGGAACGGAAGGAGATCGAGGAAAATGATTTTTCTATCCGACGCACCCCGTCATTCTTCGATCTTGGCGCAAAGCTCAGCTACACCTTCAATGTTTTTGGTGTCGACCTCACGCTCTACACTGGCGTGCGCAATGTGCTTAATTCTTTCCAGGAGGACTTCGAGGTGGGAGCAGAGCGCGCCTCAAGCTATGTGTATGGCCCTATGCTGCCGCGCACGGTCTACTGCGGTCTCACTATGGGCAATATCTTCTAAAGGCTAATTGCTAAGAGGAAGGTGATCTATTCCTATAATGTGTAGGATTACAGTAGATTAAGGAGAGTTTGGGCATCTTCCGTAGGCCTCTATAAAAGGGGGAGATATCCTTTAGAATTTTGGATATACGCAGAAGGCGGGCTGGTGGTAAAACCATCAGCCCGCCTTTGTATCCATCTAGTAGAGCCAGCATCCCCCCTCTTTCTGGGAACAGAAATGTCCCCTGAATATTGCTGCTGCATGCCGTGGAGTTAGGCACTCCGGCCATTGTGGGAAATCTACCCCGAAACCTCCATGCGCAGCAACGAAGCTAGCTAACAGCAGGAATTGCGTATGGAGGTATTTTGGGCGAGGTTGCTGGCGATGCGTGGAGGCAGCGGTGCGCAATCAGGATTTTACGCCGTTCTCGTCTGTGCTACACCCTAATTAGTCCCTGCTGTAGTGCGTACCGCAGCAGTTCTACCACACTCTTATAGCCCAAGCGTTTGAGCATTTCAGATTTGTAGTTCTCTATGGTCCTCATCGAGTAGTTCAGCTGTTCAGCAGTCTCGGCCACCGTTTTTCCGCTACACAGCAGCTTGATTACCTCGAGCTCGCGGGGGCTGAACTCCACACTGGCTTTGGGCTTGCTGAAGAGCTTATGGTGCTGGTGCTTTGCCGCCTCTCGTTGCGCCATGTAGGTCTCATAGATCAGGTCGGGCAGTCGACGCCCGAAGTAGGTCTCCCCTTGCAGCACCGTGCGTATAGCCATCACCATGTCCTCTTTGGGGGCCGTTTTATTGGTGTAGCCGTGTACGCCGAGTTCGATTAGTTCTGTTGCGATGTCAGGAGTGGCCTCAGACGATATCATCAGTATCGCCATGTCTGGGTAGTTTTTTAGCAGGTAGCCAGCCAGCTGCACGCCACTCATTCCGGGCATTACCACATCTACCAGTGCTACGTCTGCCTCCAGCCCACCCTGTAGCGCATCGATGAGTGCTTGCCCGCTTCCGAAGTCGCCCACTACCTCAATCTCAGGCATCTCCGTGCGCAGCATGGCAACCGCTCCCACCCTATACATAGCGTGGTCATCTACTATTACAAGCTTCGTGCTCATATTGCTCCTGCAGATTATCGCTCTCTTAGGGTATTTCCTTTAGCGTTTTGCCAGGAAACCCTGCTTACTATATTCAAACGTATGAAAAGCGCAAAAATTTTACTATTTACCTCCTGCTTGGTTATGCGCCGCACTAGGCCATTGTGGCGCCATTCTAATGTTGTGGTAGGGGCGTTTGGGCCATTTGCAGGCAGGGTGGGGGAGTGTCATTCCACCGCTATCCCTTTCAGCGTGAATGCGATTTCCGTGCCTTCCCCAGGGCTGCTCGTAATGTTGAGCGTGCTGCCGTTCTGCCCGAGCAGGTCGCGAACCAAGCCCAATCCGATGCCCGTTCCCTTCTCCCCATTAGTGCCAAAACCGGCCTCTACGCTGCTCTGCTTAGCGCGAATTGCCTCTACCACCTGGGACGGCATGCCGGCGCCAGAGTCCTTTATGGAGACGGTAGTACCCGCCTCGCCTGGCTGGCATGCAAGCGCAATGCTGCCACCTGTAGGGGTGAATTTAATGGCGTTGTCCTCCAGCACATTGCGAACCGCAAGAGCTACCATATCGCGGTCAGCGTATACGAGGGTATTCTTTTGTATGGAGGTGTTGATGGTTATCCCCTTGCTCGCCGCGATGGTTGCGTAGGTTTGGAGCACATCGGTTACTACGGGTTCTAGGTCGAAGAGTTGGGGAGAGTAGCGTATCTGGTCGAGGTGCATGCGAGCCCATCCGAGGAGGTTAATCAGGAGGGTTACCTGCCCGCAATAGTACGCCAATGCGATAGGCGAGATTTACTAGAGAAGGTGCATTCCAATGGGAAAATCGCATTTAGATATGTGTGTAAGTTTAGCTTGGATTACTTCAGTGAACGGGGCGCGAGTCTACATAAGTTATTGTGGCGGAATTATTCGTAGATTTCAGGGTAGAGAACCAGATTTGCAAATTCCAATTACGCTACACCTCCTATAAAATCGCTACCTTTGCAGTTGCAAAAGCAACCCTATGCGCTTCACTTTACGAAAAATTGCGCTCGCAAGCTACCTGCCAATGCGCCTTGCGCAGCTTGCCCTGCACATCCGAAATGGCAGAGCGGCCCGAAACGAATACCAGCACAGGAGAGCCGTAGATATTTTTGATTTCCACACGCTCGCTGCACCTTTGCCCCCTGCACCCGCTGATGTAGTGCTGGACAACTATTTATACGGACTCGGGTACTCCCTGAAAAGCTTTGCGGGATTTCCCCCAGAGGCCACACACCTTAAGGCCTACATAGAGCATGGGCTCTTTTTCGGCTCGTTCATTCATCCAGAAGAGCATATATGCCCGCTATCCCGCATCATCACCTTCAGCACCGTGCGCAAGCAGTGGCTACGCCAAGGGGGAATACATCGGGCTGTCGACTGTATCGGGCCTATGATCCACTATGCGCCGCCTCTAGTGGATGGCGAAGAGGAGCTGCTGCAATCCTACCGCCGCCAGCTAGGGCGTACCCTCCTTTTCTTTCCCTCGCACAGCGTCCGAGAGATCCAAGTAACCCCGCGGAATGTAGGCTCTCTAATCCACCAAATCCGCCAGCTGGGCAATGGTTTTGACTCCGTACTCATCTCTGTCTTCTGGAAGGATTTTGAGCAAATGGAGCTCGTGCGGGCCTACCTAGACGCAGGGTTTCGGGTGGTGACCTCTGGGCATAAATTTGACCCCTACTTTCTCAGTCGGCAGCGATTCCTCATTCGCCTGGCCGATGCCACCGCCTCTAACAGTGTGGGCACCCACATCGGCTATTGCCTCCATTACGCTAAACCGCACCGACTTATAACCAGCGAACTGGACGAAAATTCACCCACTCCCACTGCTGCCAAACTCGCCACAGTAGGGCGCAGTACCAAAACCGACCTCACCTATACCCAAGAGACTGAAGAGGTCGCCAGCCAGTTTAATACTACCGAGTGGCTCATAACGCCAGCACAGCGCGCAGTAGTAAACAAGTACTGGGGCGCCGATCTGGTGAAGAGCCCCGAGCAAATAAGGCGCATTATAGAATCTGGTAGGGTGCAATTCCGTGGATTGTAGGCCACCTCAGTTGCGCTGACCATGCTGCAGCAGTAGTCCTCCCGAATACCCGTACGGAGCCTCTTCCGGCCAGGACGCAGGGGTACAGACTAGCGCCCTCGCGGCGTGTAGCGACGTCACAGATGCGCATCTAATACCACCCCCTGCTGGGATTTTGCTGGCGTGCGGGGTGAATCCCCCGTGTCGGCAGAAGTGGGTGCGCAGAACGGGGCTTCTCCACTCCCTGCATAAGACCGCTGTAAAAATCATACAAACGACGCGGTACGCCGCGTCGCTACAGTCTTCGAAAAATGGAAGT
>LIIK01000107.1 GCA_001421095.1 Candidatus [Bacteroides] periocalifornicus
TTGATTGAAACCTCTTTACGCGCAAGAGGGGAAAATCTCCCCAATGACCCCATACGAGGCCTTTCGCCGCGGTTTCCTTTTGGAATACGGCGGTTTAAAACCTATTCTCCCGTTTCTTGGAGGACGTAGCGGCGCGGCGTGCACGGTATGCGCATGGAGGTGACAGGGGAAGGCGGTTATCAATAAAGATCTTGGTAGGGGAGGTGCCGAGCAACGCAAGTGCCCTCCCTAACCAATGCCGCGTTGTGATCTTCCTCCGTTCCCGTTGATGCCCGCCTGGGCGCAAATGGTGGTCGGTGCCGTATGCGTCG
>LIIK01000050.1 GCA_001421095.1 Candidatus [Bacteroides] periocalifornicus
GGCGACCGTGGGCACAGGCGCCACCACTACCGCCGCCACCACGGAGAGCGCGACGCGGCATGCCACGTCGCTACAAACGCCCTCCACGCCTATCTCCCGATTCGCGGTGGCGGGTCGGCTGGCCGACCTGCCGCCCCGGGGGCGGCGGAAACCGCCCGTGGTTCGGGTGTACCACCGCCGCCTGCGGGTGGACATCTACTCCGGGCCGCGACGACGGTGATAGGACATATCAATCCCGTGGCCGGGATGGTCGGGGGGGCAGGAGCGCGGGGCGTTTGTAGCGCCGCGCCGCGTCGCGCTCCCTATCGCCGCTCGCGATAGAAAATCACCTTTCTATCAATTGGCGATTGGCCATCGCGTTCTTGGTAGGGGCGATGCCGAGCGGAGCGAGTGCTCGCCCTAACGATGCCGTGCCGTGATTAGGATGCCGCGCCGCATTACGCATAAAACGACGCAGCACGCCGCGTCGCTACGCCCTTCGAGAAACGGGAGAATAGGTTTTAAGCCGCCGTATTCCAAAAGGACCCCGCGGCGAAAGGCCCGTATGGGTTCAATCTTTATAAGGATCTTCTGGTAAATGGATTCTAATCAATCAATTCCATTTCTCGAAGACGGTAGCGACGCGGCGCACCGCGTCGTGATTAAAATGCCGCAGCGCGGGGACTTGGGCCGTTGGTTTTTCCTAATTGGGGCGCTTTGCGTAGAAAATAGCAAGCAGGAGTACCAGATAACCATTTTTCCCCTACCTTTGCCCTGTGATAGTTCCATGGAATCAGGACAAACGATTAGCTATGAAAACGAACCGCATCTTGTGTATATCGCTGCTGTGCGCAGCCATTGCAGGAATTCTCCTTTTCACCTCGTGCAGCAAGGATGAGAAAAGGAAAGATCCCGAAACGCCCTCTGCGCAAGGGGATTGGAAGGCAACCAATCTCCATCTGCAGATAATGGCTGCTAAGTATGACGTGAACCTGCAGGATAAGAACAAAAGGCTGGCTACCCTAAAGCCGCTCTTTATGCTTGTGGATCAAACGTTTGTACCTGCTACAGCAGCCCAAGTAAAGGATCTTTTCGGCGTACTTACCAATTTATCAGGGAGCGTTACTTACCATCTGCAGGCCGAGGGGAAGGTGCTTATAGACATTCCTGGGAAGGATGAGCCGATTACGGGGACCTGGGTGGAAACTGGCGAGGAGGTAACCATAAAGTTGGATAATCCAGTACTTCCCAAAGAGCTTACCGAGGGGAATGCGGGTATTGTGTCATCGCTGCTTTTCGCCAAAGACCTCAAGCTCGCCAAGAGCGAGGGGAAGCTCCTCCATAAGTTCACCATGGGGAATGTGCTGCAGCCGCTGATCGATGCGTGGAGCAAAGCTCCCGATGGTGAGACCCCAGAGCAAAAGGAGGTTCGCGAAGGGCAGGTGGCCAAGCTAAAAACGTTCAACCAGGTAGCGAGCAAGTCTCCCATTATCATCACTCTTGCCAGGTAGAGGCGTAGTCTCTTGGCGATGCCAGCGCTGGTGGAGGGGGATTCTGCACCATACGGAGGAGTCGTTGTCCTCATTCTACGGTTTGAGGAGTTCGGCGGTATCCCGTTTTCTCGGAGTGCGGCAAAGTTGCTGGACTGGGAGGGTGAAGATGCGAGTGTGCCATCCCAGGTTTAGTGGCAGTGTGGCCGTGTGGTGTTAGTGCAAGTTCTTTCGGCGTTTTCGCACCGTAGCTCTGTAGTTTTCATCCTTTTAACAGTATACTCCCATGCAGCTCGAAGAGGTCATAGCCCAGGCTATAGAAGAGGGGAAATCGCTCACGACGAATGAGCGAGAAAAGGCGGCAGGTCCCTACGATGCGGTCTACCTGGGCGAGAAGATTCGCTACCATGCCCGGCGCATATTCTACACCCGGCTTCTGGTGGTGCTGCTATATGTAGATGCTGTGCTGGCCGTGGTGTTCGCCTTCAGCTATGATGCGCTAACTGAAGCATCGCGCCTATGGTTCAAGTGGCTGCTTGTGGTGATTGCAGTACTTGCCGTGTGCGGATTGCCGTGGTTGACGGTGAATCACGGGCGGAATGCCGCGTTGCTACGCCTCATTCGCAGCATACGTGAATCACAGAAAAGCCTGTAGATGCGCCAGCCGTTTTCATTCTGGCTTGCTGCGCATTCTTCCAAAGGGCATGGTGTGCACTCCCCGCTGGTCTACAGCTTTTGCCGAGAGGTGCTACGAAGCAAGTGGGATGGGAATCGCCAAGAGCCAATGTCACTTCGCAGCACCATACTCGCATGGTTTCTAGGCTACTGCAGCAGCTGTGGGTATGAATGTTGCGTATTCTCAGAATATTCATTCGATACTACATCCAGCAGAAATCTGTTGGCTGCGGCCTGCGAATCGCCATTGCCTACGTGCACTCTGATACTCAAGGCTGGCAAGTTAGGGCGAAACCGCCTCTCCCTGCGAGAGTGCGCGCATCAGCACCCGAGGGTGTGGGTAGTCGACCTCTACGCCTACGTTTTGCTGCTTGCCACCCCGGGGCTGCAGGGAGGGTATATCGCCATACGGGCGTAGCAGCCGATGCGGTTTATGGCGAGATGCGATTAGCTTAATGGGCTGCAGGGTAGAGGTATAGATGACGATTTCCACAGGATGGGGTGGGATGGGGAGAGTGGTATTGCAAGCTTTGCCTGCGCCCTGCTGCATTGCTCTTGCGGGGGATTTCCTAGATGCTAGTGTTTAATATTTGGCCATTCCGTAAAATCACCCTACCTTCGCGTTCCGAAAGTAGGAGCTTACCCTGCGAAGGGGGCTTTGGAGAGATGCCAGAGTGGTCGAATGGGGCGGTCTCGAAAACCGTTGTGCCCTATGGGCACCCAGGGTTCGAATCCCTGTCTCTCCGCGGGTTAAGGGTAACGTTGCGCAGCGTGCGGGGTTGCCTTTTACCGTCCCGATTCTATAGTTCTCAGGAGAGGTGCTTTACGATAATTGCAAGGCGTAGCGGTACGCTGAGCGCTGTTCAGCGTTCTCCAGGCTGCTGGTTCGATCTGATATCATAAAAAAACGGCCTGCTCTGGATTCGAGAGCAGGCCGCTTGATGCAAACCGAAGGCTGTAGCGCGCTATATCTTCTTCTTTAGCAGGTAGAAATCTACCAAACCCTCTTCTTTCTTTTCCATGCGAGCCTGCACTCCCTCTAGCGTCTCAGGCGCATGGATTACCACCTCGTCGCCGGGTTGCCAGTCGAGGGGAGTGGCTACGGGGACCGTGTCGGTGAGCTGGAGGGCCTTAAGCGCACGGATAATCTCATCCATGTTTCGCCCTACATTCAAGGGGTAGTACATGATGAGGCGTATGGTCTGCTTGGGATCTATGAAGAATACGGCTCTCACCGCAACGGTGCTCGCCACCCCAGGCTGTACCATCCCGTAGAGGTGGGCAACGTGCATATTGATATCGGCAATGATGGGGAAGTTGAAGAGTACGCCGGTCCGCTCGTACACATTGCGAATCCACCCAAGGTGGGCGTAGACGCTATCGATGCTCAGCCCGAGTAGCTTGGTGTTGAGGGCTGTGAATTCGTCTTTCCGCTTGGCAAATCCGCACATCTCGGTGGTGCAGACGGGGGTAAAATCGGCCGGGTGTGAGAATAGTAGCACCCAGCTGTCCTTGCCATACTCTGAGAGGGTGAGCCAGCCATCGGTGGTTTTCGCCTTGAAATCGGGGGCTCTATCGCCAATGAGCGGTATGCGCCCGAGGGAATCGTTGCTATCCATGACAGTGCTTTTTTTTATGAGCTTAAAGCTGGTGGTACTGGAATAACAGGCTCGCGTGGCTTTCTGTTCATTCGTGTGGAGGGAGGCTCACCCCACTAGTACCGAAACGGTGGATGTGCCGCCGCCCTGGGGGGTGATCTGAACCTTGACGGGAATCCGTTCATTGAGGTCTTGCACGTGCGAAATCAGCCCTATCTGCTTGCCCTGTAGCTGGAGATTCTCGAGTGCCTGTAGGGCAACACCGAGCGTATCGGGGTCTAGCGAACCGAACCCCTCGTCGATGAACAGCGACCCCACCTCTTGGGAGGAGCTTGAAATGGAGGAGAGCGCCAGGGAGAGCGAAAGGGATACCAGAAAGGTCTCGCCGCCCGAGAGTGTGTGGACAGGGCGGACCTCGTTGAGCATCTCGGCATCTACAATCTGTAGCGCGAGGGAGCCTTGCTGCATGCGTTCCAGCTTGTAGCGCGGCATAATCCGCTGTAGGTGCTCATTGGCGTAGGCTATCAGCAAGTCGAAAGTGTAACGCTGGGCAATGGTGCGGAATTTCTTGCCACTGGCCGATCCCAGGAGGCTTTCGAGGTCAGCCCAAGCCCTGTTATCATTCTCCAGCGCGGGGAGTTGGGCTAGAATCTGTCGCTGCTTCTCTAGGTTCGTTTCCGCTAGCTTCAAGTTCCCCTCGCGCGCTCCGATTTCCTCGTTCAGCTTTGCAAGTAGGGCGTTCACCGAGAGTTGCTCTGCCCTGATGGTCTCTAACTCTGGCACGTCTACCAGCTCCTGTGCCATCTGGTCCTGCTGTTTTCCTAGGGTTTGCAGCTTGGCAGATGCCAGCAGCTTTTTCTCGCTAGCGGTATGCCAACGTTCTTGCAGCTGTTGCATCGCCTCTCTGGGCTGCTGTAGCACAGCCAAGAGCTCGGAGGTATCGGTAAATAGGGTTGAGGTTGCGCACCAATCCTGCAGCTTCGTAAGCACTTCGCCTTCTTCAGCTGCACACTGCCCATGCGCTTTTTCCGTCTGGGAGAGCTGGGTGGTTAGCGAGACCTTGCGTTCAGACATGCGGGCCACTTCACCTTTCTGCCGAGCTAGCTTCTCCTGCATGTCTCGCTTTACCGAGGCTATGGTACGCTCTAGGATTTCGGGCGTTTTACCCCGCAGTTCGGCAGATACTTCCTCTCTGCGGGTTTTAAGCTCAGCCCGCAGGTTCTCGAGCTTTTCTGAGTGCGCTCTGAACAGTTTTTCCTTGCTCTGGAACTCTTTCTGGAGGTAGTCGGCAGTTATCGAGTGCGTTTTTTCTTGCTGCGCATCAGCCTCATCCTGAGTGCGCAGTAGTTGCCAACGCTGGCTGTTCGATACGAAGCTTTTTTGCCAGGCAGCCAGCTCTTCCGTCCTCTCCCAACCTGCAACCACAGCCTCTCCTAGCAATCCCCGTATTTTCTCTAGCCACTTTGAATGCTGCTGGGCGTATAAATCAACGCTTGAACTGGCCTGCTGAACCCTTTGCTGGCATTCTCCCATGCGGGCGGTAAGTGCGCCTAGCCGGGTTTCAACCGATGATATCAGGCTGGCAATGTCGCCCTTCATCACGCGGGCAGATCCTGCGCTTTCCTGAATTAGGGGATGGTGAATACTGCCGCATACTGGGCAAGGAGCGCCATCCTCCAGCTGCTGGCGTAGTTTGAAAATCTCTGGCGATACAGCGCCTCGGAGTTCTTGCAACTGATGCTCAAGCTCCTCTATTTGAGTCGCTAGCTCTTTCTCTTCCAGTTGAGCTTGCCTATGTAGGGAGGTTGCCTTAACTTCATCTTCCCAAGCAGTGCGCAGGGATTCCAATAGGGGGATTACTGGGGTAGCTACTAGGTAGAGGGATTCATCCTTCTTCAGTTGCGCCAGCTCCAGTGAAGTTTTTTCGCGGTTTTTGCGCAGGGTCGCTAGGCCATTCTCAGCCTCTTGCGCAACGCTAAGGGCTTGCTTCAGCTGTTTTTCGAGCTCCTCGGCCTCTGTGCAGAGCCGGCGTTCGCTAAGCTCTAGGGCATCTACCTGCTGCTGGATGGTTGCAGCGCGCACCATGGCTTCGCGGGTTCTCGCTATTCGGGCATCCAGCTCCGATTGCTCTAGCTCTAGTGCCTCAAGCGATTTCTCAGCTAATTGGGTATCCTTTTCAGCCTGCGCAAGATCGAGAGCTAATTGTTCTAGCCGGCTCTCGTAATCGGCCTTCCGTTTTCTGAGATCGTAGAGCTGGTGGCAAATTGGGACAACCTGCTGCGCTTCGTTCCACTGCGCTAGTATTTGCCTAGAGGCCTGCAGATGCTCCCAGTCAGATTCAGCCTGGGCTAGCTCTCTTTGCGCAGCAGTGTAGTCTCTAGAAATGGCCTGCATGCGCCTTCTTTTCTCCTCATTCTTCCCAAGGCGATCAATCTGTACGAGCTGAACTGTGCGTTCCTTAGCGAGGGAGGCTAGTACATCTCGTTGATTCTGAACGGTTTCTTCAGTTACACTCAACAGTGGCGCGAGCTCTTCTTTTTTCCGTAAGTAAGCCTCTCTGGCTGCACCGTAAAGTAGGTGGATCTGCTCTGAGATCTGGGCGTATATTTCGCTGCCCGTAATCCGTTCTAGGAGGGTGGCCTTTTCGTTCGAATCGGCATTCAGGAAATTGTCAAATTCTCTCTGAGCCAGCAGCACCGTTCGGGTAAATTGGGCGTAGTTCAGTCCCAGTTTCTCCTCTACTAGCCGTCGGCATTCTGTGGTGTTACTCGCAAGCTCCTGTTTATCGTGCAGGCGACAGAACGACATGGTAGCATGCTGCAGCTTGCCATCAGGCTGGTTTTTAGCCCTTCGTACACCCCATGAGGCGGAGTATTCCACCCCATCAATACCGACAAAATCTACGGAGGCGCTGCAAGAAGATGCCCCTCGTCTGAGTAGATTTACAGGGTCTGTCGGTTTTATGGTGTCGCCGCTGGCATCCAAGACCCCCTCGCCCTTCTCGCCGCGCAATCGGGGTATCTGGTTGTAGAGCGCCACGCATAGCGCATCGAGGATTGTTGATTTTCCAGCCCCCGTGGGTCCTGTTATGGCATATAGCCCCGCATCACGGAGTGGTTCTGTTCGGAAATCCACACAAAATGGCTGCTGCAACGATGCAAGATTCTCCCCTCTAATCGCCAGTATCCTCATGCCGAATCGCTGCTTTAATTGCTATTCCTAGCCGCTTGGTCATGTCCGGAGGCATTTTTGCACCGTACTGAGCCTCAAACTCCATTTCGGCCAACTCCTGCGGGGTAAATGCCGAGGCTTGCACTCTTTGCGCAATGGTAGGATTGCCTGCGTTTTGGGGTAGTAGCAGCCGCATGGGGCCTAGCCTAAGATATTTCCCCTTAGCGCACTCCTCCAGGTCATGCTTCAGGGTGGCAGAGGGGGACTCTACCCGGATCTCAAAGCTCCCGATGGGGGTCTTTTCGTCCACTTCCCCTTCTGGCAACCTGCGTACCTGTTCTAGCACTTCCTCTACGGAACCAGTCAGCTGGATCAATTCCACCAGGGGCGTATACTCCACTGGGGTCACCTGTACATTCGCCCCGTTGATATCCACCACATTCACGGAGTGTCCGTACCCTTTCTCCCCAAAGTTCATGGCGAGTGGCGCACCAGAGTAGCGGATGGTATCACGCCCGAACACCCGTTGCCTTCTGTGGATATGCCCAAGTGCCACATAGCGGTAGAGCTCCTCAGGAAAGGCCTCGCGCCCTATAGCTTCCGCCCCTCCTCGTAGGGCATCGAGGGCTTTTCCAGTGCTAGTAGTGGCGCCAGCAGCGTAGAGATGCCCCATAAGTATTACAGCTGTATTGTAATCCTTATAGGCAGCTGCCAGTTCGCGGAAAAAGGCCATGTAGGGTGTTTCTCCATCTACACTTGGCTTGGGGCAGTCGGCTACCCGCAGGTACGGAATAGCTAGGCAGACTGCGCAGTCCCCATTAACCCCTTGCAATGGCACAGCAAACTGTTGGTAGTCTATTTGGCCGTCGGCATCCTTGGTTACAGTACCACGAACTTCTATCCTAAAGCACCGTAGGAGCGGGGAGGCCGCCTCAAGCCTAAGCCCCGAGTCATGGTTTCCTGCGCACACCACCACCTGTAGCTTTGGGAACTCTCTGGCCAGCGTTCCCATTAGCTCGTAGTACTGGCGTTGAGCCTGTGCGCTCGGATTAAGGCTGTCGAACACATCGCCCGCCACTAGCATGGCATCGGGCTGATAGTGATGCAATTGGGCTAGAAGCCAACGGAAAAAATGCGCATGCTCTTCAGCACGGTCATACCCATGCAAGCGCTGTCCCAGATGCCAGTCTGCAGTATGGAGAATGCGCATATCTACAGGGAAAAGGGCTCTTTATGGTTGGGGCTAACCCAAATTGTACCCCTGCGCTAGAGCGTTCCGCATGGCACTTTTGGCCTGCTTGCCTATTTCTGCCAGCGCACCACGGTAATCTCGAAGAGTAGGGGAGTATAGGGGCGAATCTTGTCAGAACCTGATTCACCGTAAGCTTGCGAACTAGGGATCAAGAGCTTAACCTTTGCCCCTACCTTTAGCCCCGTCAGCGCGCCGCTAAATCCCTGTATTACCTTCGAGTCGCCCTTTACCGAGAAGCTGAGCAGATTGTACTTCGCATCCTCTTTGAACGTGCCGTTTGCTATGGCGGCTTCCTTGCTATTGGTGTCGAACAGGAAACCGTCGAGATGGTAGCCAGCGTAGGTTACCCATACCGTTCCGCTTTCTTCCACTGTCGCACCATCACCATTCTTATCTATAGCTCGGTAGATCTTGTCGTGCGCACTGAATCCGGGGTGCCCTGCCAGGTAGCTTTGGATTGTCGTTGCCTCAAGGGCAGATGGATCGCCCACCACCCTGCGTGGGGTGATGTAGCAGAGTACAGACTGGTACTTCTGGTATCCCCCGAGCCCAGTTTCCTTGTACGCTGCCGATGGCATTCCTACCAGAACCGAATCATTCGGGGCGCATTCCCGTAGCACTTGCGCTAGGTAGCCGCCCACGGCTGACTCGCGTATAGATTTGTAGTAGGGGGTATAGTAGGTTGCCGCATCGAAAGTGCTATAGTTCTTCGCAACCATCTTGCTGCTGGTTAGTAGCAGATTCCCCTCTAGATCTAGGACCGTAACGTCAAAGTAGAGCCATTGTCCCTCCTGTGGGTGTTCATTTGACCCTCCATTGCTGAGGATTTTGTAGAACGTATGATCTCCCAGCTGCTTAGCGTCAGGGTAGTGCACCTCTCGATAGGCATCGAGTCGCACAGCCTCGTCGTCAAGCGCAAGGTCGGGTTGCTCTTTCTTACACCCACATACCGCAATTACCAGTGCACCTAGGCACACCAGCATCGCCATTCGCATCAGTTGCCTTTGCAGTAGTACCATATTCAATCGTAAAAGCAGAATCGTAATACAGTGGAGCTATAGGCCTCCATTCGCCTTTTTAGCCGTATGCTTCTGCACTCTTACGTAGCAGCATAGAGGAGTGTTAGGCGGAAGCCCTCCGTAGCTGTTGCTCCCGTACCCTTGTCCCGAGGGGATACCAATCCACCCGCTGCCCCCTCCATGCGCAAAGAGCCGAATCCCCTTGGCTAGGCTGGGCAAAAGCCCATTCATATGCCCTACCCTCAGCAGCAGAGCCGTATCGGTGTAGGTGTAGAGAGAATCTGGCAGGGCTGTCCCCTCAGTTTTACCGCCAGCAGCCACGTAGGCATTGTACTTTTCCCTATTTAGCGTCCAAGGTATTGGCAGGCCAGCCTTTTGCATATCTGCCGCTATATTGCTTGCCAGCAGCGTTTCGCCACGTGCCGAAAGCCCCCAAAGGGAGTAGGCCACCAGGAGCGAATCTCCCTCGGCCAGCGCAAGGGAGTCGCCCAGCACCACGGGCCCGTAGAGTAGCCCGTCTACATCCCATACTGGCTTGCCGCCACGAGCCGTTATGGCGCTCCGCAGGCGTTCCAATTCCCGCTCGTGTTCCTGTGCTTTATAGACATCCCGGCAAGCCGTGAATAGCGCTAGCAGCCCGAGGAAAAGCCCCATTCGCCCTAGTCGTACATCCGCATTCGCCCGTGGGCTTGGGCAGGCAAACGTTACCTTGCTCATTGCCTGCTCTCCCCCTCGCCCCCAGGTCGAATCTCCTTAAGCTCCACATCGAAGACCACCGAGGTGTATGGCGGCACAATCCCTGTAGAACTCCCTTGGGCGCCGAAAGCCACGCCAGAGGGGAGGATAAATACCGCATGCTCCCCTTCGCGCATGAGGCGTGCTGCCCGTTCTAGCCCATCGATCACCTGCCAACGCTGCCCTAGAACAAACTGGAACGGCTCCCCCCTCTTGCGGGTGCTGTCAAAGTAGTGCCCATCTAGGAATCGGCCTTCAAACTCCAGGGTAAGCGTATCCCCATCTTTTGGATAGGGGCCGCTGCCTGCACGCATTGGCAGGTAGTAGAGGCTGTCAGAGGCGTGGGGTACAATGTGCTCCTTCGCCAAGTACTGCCGCAGCACCACCCGTTCATACTCCCCGAAGTCCTCTATCCAGTGCAGAAAGGCCTCCTTTTCATGCGCAAAGCTCGCCGAGTCCACCACCTCTAGCACGCGTACATCCACCCTCATGAGGACACCGCTGTCCAAGTACTCTGGCAGAGTGGTGGCTAGCCCTTGCGTGAAAAAGCTGTAGGCGTCTAGGTAAAAGCTCGCGCTATCGCCAGACGATAAGCGGGCGAGGCACGCCTCTATAGAGCCTGGATAGCTGGCATGTTCCAGCTGAAAACGCCTGCCGCCAGAAAAGAACGCCGAATCGTTCCAGGTGCTGTAGCGCAGGTACACTGTGATGTAATCGCCCACCTGTACCGTGCGCACCGTATCGCCAAGCTCCACCAGCTTGCAGTAAGTGCGTCCCTCTAGGGGAGTGTAGCCCTGTAGCTGTGGGGGTAATTTGTCGCCACAGCCCCACAGTCCCACTATGCAGCATAAGCATAGCAGTTGCAAGAATTGCAGTCCTCTGATACGCAAGCTGCTACCCTGCCAAAAACCGCTTACCGCATGCCGCCCAATGCCCATTCTCATCTGCATAACTGGTCGCAAAGTAACGAAAAAAAAATGAAACCCGCATACCAAACGCAAAAATGGGGGCGAAAGAATCCACTCTTTCGCCCCCATTTTTTGCCCATTCAGCAGATTTTCACCCGTTAAAAGCTATAGCGAGCCTTCACCCACACCTCGCTATTCTTGCGGTATTGTCCAAAAATCCCCTCATCCGTTCGAGCTCCAAGCCAGTCATAGCCACAGCTCAGGTGTATCTGGTCGCTTAGAGCGTAGTCCACCGAGAATCGGCTGAACCACCCCCGGTTGGTGATATCATAGTAGGTGAAATCGCTCAGCTGAAGCGTGCTATTTATCAGCTTTTTGCTTACATTTAAAGTACCCAGCATCTGGTGGTTCTTCTGGGCTATGCAATCCTCGTAGTTCAGGATGCCCTCCATTGAGAATTGCCCGGAGATCGTCCATTCATTGGGAGCATACCAGTCTAGCCCCACCATCCAATTTACAGCGTTGAAACCCTTCTGTACAGCGGGTGCGAAAGGAGTATAGCTGTAGTGCTTGCCGATATTGAACGCTCCCTCGCCCCTGAGTACCACTTGCCCCCACGGTACGCTAATATCAGCCCCCACCATCCCCATGCGGTAGTACTGCGGTTTCACCAGCAGCTCGCCTAACCCCAGTTCGTAGTCAACCACAGGCTGCTTATTCCAAGTGTATAGGCCAGACAGCGAGAAGTCCACGCCAGGCAGGTTGAACCCTAGACGTGCGCCGTATTCCGCATTCTTCATGCGGAATTTTGGCTCGCATCCTTCTGGTGCATAGCGCAGCGGGAGCGCAGTCCCTGTAGGCAGCACGCTCCAGGGATTTGCCCTGTCTACTGGCAGCACATAGCCCTCGAACAGAGGCACCACCACCGCTTCCATCTTCATTATGGGGGTAAAAGCGTAGAGGCGCAGCGCATTCACAGGCTGGCGGATGTCATCGTAATCCTGCGCGAGGAACTCGGTCATATCCATGGGACTTACCTGGTCTGTAATCCGTAGCGCATCGGCCACTCCCCAAATCACCAGCTGCCTTCCAGCCCTAAGCCCCCAGTGTTCAGCACGATGGTCTAGGTAGGCCTCCCGTAGCTGGATGCCCGTCCTAGCCTGTAGGAGAGTGTTGTAGGTTAGGTTGGCCGATACGAAGGCGGTGGAATGCCCCCACACCCGCTCCACTTCGCCCCGCACCCGGGTGCGCGAGCTCATCCAGTCGTACGGGCTTCGGGTTCGCAGGGCGTGGTAGGTGTCCACAAATCCTTTGATCTGCCAGCCGTCTCCATCCTGGGCAAGGGTGGGCAAGTATACAGCCAACAGCAATGCCGTACAGATCATTGCACGTCTCATAAATCTATGATATTTAGCCGAATATTCAGGATCATACCACGCTCTTTGCATAGAGTACGCATCCTATGCCTAAATTCCGCCCTTCTCCAGCGTGGCCGTGGTGAATGCGCCTTCGTCCAGCTTCACATTCACCTTCACATCGCTGAGCTCTAGCACGGTCTGGTGCTCAGTCTGCACGTTGACCATGTGCATCTTGAGCGCCGTCCAGAACCCATCGACCTTCTGGATATTGCTGAATTCCAGCTTGCGGTGCAGCGCGCCCTGCTTATCGTAGAACTCCACCTTCACCGGCACTAGGCAATCCTGCCGCACCCACCAGATCTTCTTGGAAAAGAGGTCGCGATTATCCTTCGGGGTGCTCTCCAGCTTCCAGCATTTTTGCCCGTCCACCGTCTCTTCGCCCAGCAGGGTATGGGTATCCTCATCCACATTCCGGCTTCCCATGTCGTCATAGGTGAAATCGCTCCCCATGAAATAGTCCTTCTTAGCCGATGAGCCGCTTATCCTTCGGGTCTTTTTCATCGCCGGTAGGTAGAGCCACTTGTCGTCATCCTTGCCCACCTGGTCGTAGTCCCAGGTTAGGAATCCCGTGCCTTTCACATCGCCCGGGTACTCGAAGAACATGAGCATCTTCCGATCCTTCTTGTCTTTGCCCACATCTATGGAGTAGGTTTGGATTTTCCGTTCTCGCACGCTGCCCCGTTTGTTGATGAGCTTCATGGAGAGCTTAGATTGGCGGCTGTCGCCATCGGGCCTATCCTTCACCCGTTGGGCTACGTCTCGCCCTGTGAGCTTGCTGGCATCCTGCGCAAGGGCTGTGGATGCTACTACTGACACGAGGGCGGCTGCTAATACAACGGTTGTTAATCTCATGGCTACACTAGTTGTTTGATTAGAAAAAGCTGTCGCAGGATTTTTTATTACTCCTGCAATTATTATCTCTGCAATAAAAACTACTCCGCGATGCGAATCATCACCCCAGCAATCCCTTCATTGTCGGTCGCTACGCTTCAGGCAACTACTTCCACGGCCCCGAAGAGGAAACGCAATATCTAGAGCCCCCATGCCGGGCTAAGGGTGTATGATCACCTCCTGGCAGGCTGGATGCCAAGTGGCTACTAGCCCCTCTTCTCCTTCCCAAAGAGCCGGAATCGCCTGAAGAGCAACGGGGTGATGAAGAGGTCGGCCAGCAGTGCCGATAGGATACCCGCCGCCGCCAGTATGCCCATGTGGATCACCATGGTGGCTCGGCTTACCGTGTATACCGCGAAATTACTCATAATTATCAGGCTGGTAAGTACAATGGGGGTTCCCACCACGCGGAAAGAGCGGAGTATGGCCAGCCGGTAGTCTCGCTGCCGGTCGAACTCCAGATGCCCGTGGTTGATGAAGTGGATAGTGTCATCCACGGCCAGCCCGAGGATCATGGGGATGATGGTGGCGGTCATCATGTCGAGCGGGAAGTCGAGCCAACCCATCAGCCCGGCCACCACTATCCCAGGGGCAACGTTGGGTATCAGCCCGATGAGTCCTATCCGCACGCTGCCGAACACCAGCATCATCAGCACCCCGATGATGGCGAGCGAGATGAGGAATGACCATACTTGCCCCCGGATGATGTACTGCTGCATGGTGGTGAACTGCGGGAGGCTGCCCACTAGCGTGCAGTCGGCCTCGGGGAAGATACGCTTTGCGGTAGCCGTGATGTCAGCCATCTCCCGTTCAGCCTCGCCGGAGTTGTAGGTGCGTATGTCTACTTGGAGCCGAAGCCGTCGGTAGTCGTAGTCCATCCAGTTCTCGGCTTCGCTCCCCCCGGCGTTCTCGTAGAGGAGCAGGAGCTGTGCCACCTCCTCGTCATCGTCAGGTATGCGGTAGTAGGCCGTATCGCCGTCATGCAGCGTCTGGTTCAGATCCTTCAGGATGTTCAGGATAGAGGTGGTGCGTCGCGTTAGGGTGTACCCCAGGGCGTGATGTTCCACCGTGTCGAGCCGCTGGAGCGCAGAGGCGCGCTTGGCCTCCCCCTCCGTGGGGAAATCTACCATGAGGTCGTAGGAGTAGACCGCGCCCAGCTCGGTGTCGGTAATCTCCAGCAGATCCTTTACATAGGGTACTCTACGCCCCATGGTGCGCTCCACGTCAAAGGCGGGCTCTATGCGGAAAGCCCCCGCCAGCAGGAGTACAGACAGCGCGATGAATATGCTGAAAATCAGCTTCTCGTGCCGAAGCGTTGCCACGCCCAGGCGTTCCAGCTGCCTATCCAGCCAGTGCCCCTGCTTCTTGGCCACCGTGGCGTTGGGTGCTTTGTCTTTACCGAAACTCAGCGCCACAGGCATTACCGTAATGGCGATGAGGAAGGTGAGCATCACCCCTAGGGAGGTTGCCACCCCTATGAAGTGCAGCGGAACTACCGGCATGGCTAGGAATGAGAGTAGTGCAGCCGCAGTGGTGAGCGCGCTGAATAGCACCGGCCAACCCATCTCACCCACCGTCTCTACCACCGCTTGCTTACGCCTACCGTGGATAAGCATCTGCCGGCGGAAGTAGGAGAACACGTGCAGATTGTAGGCTATGGCAATGGCGAAGGCCAGCAGCACTGGGATCATTACCATTGCGCTGTCTGTGCTTAGCGAGGTGAACCCGATGAACCCGTATGAGATGATAATGGTGGAGATGGCGGTAATAATCGGCACCGCCACGCCCCGCGCGCTCCGGGTAGCCACCACTAGGATTACAAGAGCCAGCAGCAGCGCCAGCCCCATGATGAGCGGGAGTTCGCCCGCCGCCCACAGCGATTTCTTAAAGATGAGGTAGGGCAGCCCAGCCCCCCGCGGATGGAGCCCGGCGTACTCCGGCTTGTGGATAATGTGGTCTAGCTCTCGCCCTACTAGATTATCTGGGGCTTCCACCTTCTTCCCGGGCACTTTCCACACCGAGTCTGGTGGAAATGGGCGCAGCTTGAGCACAATCCACGTGAAGTGCCCATCCTGTGATACCAGCCGGCTCGCGATGTTGGGCTTTAGGTACGCCTTCCGCCTAATGGCAGCCAACCCTTCCGCATCGGTGGGTATCTCCTCTGGCACTATCTGCTCTATCTCCATCCCGGCCGAATCGCCCACCATGAACTCTATGTCGGTGAGCGAGGTGACCTTATCGGCAAACGTCATGCTGTCGAGCAGCTCGTTAGACAGCTGCCGAATCAATCGCAGATTCTCTGGGGTGAAGGTGTCATCGCACTCGGTGAGCACCAAGGCGTAGCTATCGTTCCCGAAGATCGATTTGAACTCCTCGGTCTTCACCAGCATGGGGTCATCCTCTAGGAAGTAGCTCTCCCAGCTGTCGTTGATCTTGAAGTAGCGCAACCCGTAGAAGCCCACGGCCAGCAGCAGCACGAACAGCAGTAGCACCCACCATCGGTAGCGCACCACCTGCTCCCCGCATCGGAGAAACCATGAGTTGATTCGCTCTATTTTCATAGCATTCAGGCTTATTTATTCTGCGCAAAAATAGATAATGTTTTGGAAATATCAACAATCCTACAACCTTAAAATTGAAAGTTTTCTTGGCGTCTGGCTACAGGCGTTGGGGAAAGGGCGTTAGGCTTAAAGGAGAAAACGTAAAAATCGCTCCGTATTTTCTGCTGGAGGCGGAGGGTTTTCAATCGTCCTACTATACCGATGCAATCGATTGAATATCAATATAATTTGAATATTATGGAAAGGAGAATTACGATTCCCCTATCCCCCTCAATCCAGGAATCGCACCCTTCCAGTTCGCGCATTGCCATGTACCAGCCTGAAGAATAGGCCGCAGCAAGGCCCATTCGAACGGTGCAGCATGCCGTATCATTGCGATCCTCAAAAATGGTAAGCCGCCAGCCCTCCGTCACGTTTTTTAGCGTTTTCCCGTAAATAAAGGTGGATTATTCCGAAATAATGATTAGCTTTGGGTGATGAATGGGGAGCGCGGAGAGGTGGAGGCCAACCGAACTAGCGATGCTTAACCGTAAGGATGTTAGCATGTTGGGATTCTACAGAAGGGGCGTGCTTGCAGGGCTGCTCCTGCTTGCGGTTTGCCAGCTACTCCGGGGCTGCGATTTTGCTGGAGGAGGAACAGTAGAGGGGCCCTTGCCGGAGGGGGAGGTGGAGTACAGCCTATCTTGGGACGGCGATTCCCTCGACCCCATGCTTCGGGTGATGCTCCCCAGCAGCATGACCGCGCAGTTCCGCGAGCCCATGCTTAGGCTTGAGATGCGGGGGTTAGGGGGGATGGTTTCCCTAATTTCCCTCTCCAACACGCAGACCGGCGAGAACCACGTGCTGGTGTCAGTCGTGGGGCGGAAGTCGCACTACGCGGAGCAGAATTCCCAGGGTGGGGTTGCGCTCATTTTCACAGGGGCAAGGCTCTCCGGGCTACCAGAGTCCCAGTGCCGCGATACGGCCTACCTAGGGCGAAATTG
This sequence comes from Candidatus [Bacteroides] periocalifornicus, assembly GCA_001421095.1. GTDB lineage: Bacteria > Bacteroidota > Bacteroidia > Bacteroidales > CAJPTX01 > Bacteroides_D > Bacteroides_D periocalifornicus. The sequence goes on from LIIK01000050.1 coordinate 16,681, forward strand.
CTGCGTGCGGGAGATGGCGTTCGACTCTTTGGCCTCCAGCCGATTCCAGCTGGTGTATGACTCCACCATCGGTTGGCCCGGGTTCAATGCTAACACCCCATTCGGCGGGATCAATGGCTGCGTACTCCAGGGGCAATGGCAGCTCTTCGGGGTACGGGGCAGCATGCAGGCCACCCGCATTTCCGCGAGCCGCGTGCCCGACTCGCTCTTCACCGTGCCCGAGGGCGAGTATAGAGACGTGGACAGGAACACCCTCATGCAGCTTATCGGGCTAGAGAGCTGGGCCACCCAGCAATGACCACCCCCGTATAGCGCAGAGTGGCTTTCTGTGCGATATAGCGAGCATGTGCCATTAGTGGAGGAGTTCTTTTTCCTTCCCGCAATGAAAAGATATTTTAACCAATCACATCCGTTTACACCGAAGGCCATAGCTACACGGTGAGCCGAGGCATTTATGCGTTTTTTCAGATGTTTCAAAGGTCATGTAGGGGCGGGCCGAAAGTTGCCCGCCCAACCTCCCTCCTTGTCCACCCCATCTCCCCTCCTTGCCCGCCCAACCCGGGGGCCCAGCCCAATTCTACCGTAGCCCCTGGCAGCAGCGCCAAGATTTTTTCATTACCATTGTGAACCATCCGCACCGCCCGCCTGTTTAGATTGCGTAAAAAGAGAATGGTCTATGTTCCGTAAAGCACTAGTATCAACCCTAGCCCTTACGATGGGCTTACTAATCAACAGTATAGCTATGGCACAGGTATTTGAACCGAAAGAAGCTGAAATAGCCCTTCTCCCGCACAGCGCAAAGCTCGGGATGGACGTGGCCACAGCCTTTGAGAAACGCTCTTCTATCCAGCCGAATGAGTTTCACGGCGAGGGGCTTACCCTGCAAGAGGTGAGCGATCTCCTCTGGTTTGGCTACGGGATAAACCGCCCGAACGATAAGAACAAGCGCACAGCCCCCAGCTCTGGTATGGCCTATGAGAGCGATGTGTTCATGATTTTCCCCGCCGGGGCCTACAGGTACGAGCCCGAGACCCACAGGCTGGTGCGGGTATCTACCGCCGACCTTCGCCTTGAGGTGGCTGGGCTGCAGAAGGATATGGCCACCGCGCCCAATATGCTGGTGGTAGCCGCCCACCCAGAAAAGCTCAAGGGGAAGACCCCTGAGCGGCAGCACCACATCGCGCTGGTGGCGGGTGGCACCATTATCCAGAATATCTGCCTGTACTGCGCGGGCGCGGGCATCCGTTGCCGGCCAAGGGCCACTATGGATGCCGAGGCGTTGCGCAAGTCGCTAGGCCTCGACGAGAACGCCATCATGGTTATGACCCACGCGTTCTGCCACTAGTTCTTCTACGGGTTAAACCGTAATCGATCTGCAGGGGTACGAGGAATCGTACCCCCTTTTTTTTACGTATACTTTGGGGATCTATCCATTTGATAGGGCCTTTTACTAGGTAAAGCGTTACACATAATTCGACTGGCATCGGTCCGCGTTCATTCCGTTTTTTCACCCTGGCCGCTCCCCACAAACCCCGCGCCATCGCCCTACCAACTCCGTACC